>NZ_QAIM01000113.1:0-11690 GCF_003061035.1 Acidovorax sp. HMWF018 | reverse complement strand
CGCCGCGCGCGCGCTCGGCCTGCAAGACACCCACGGCCTCATCGCATCCGGCAGGCCCGCTCACTTTGTGCTGTGGCCGGTGGGCGAGGCGGCCGAACTGGCCTACTGGCTGGGCCAAAAGCCTGCCTGCACCATCGTGCGGCAAGGGCGCATTCACGGAGTCATGCCATGACGCAACAACTGTTCTCCGCCGATGCACTGCTGCCCACGGGCTGGGCGCGCAACGTGCTGATCACATGGGATGGGGCAGGGCGCATAACTGCCGTCACGCCCAACGCCCAGTCAAACGGTGCCGCCATGGCCCCGGGCCCCGTGCTGCCCGGCATGCCCAACCTGCACTCGCATGCCTTCCAGCGCGCGTTTGTGGGCCTGACCGAATACCGGGGCGAAAGCCAGGACAGCTTCTGGAGCTGGCGCAACCTGATGTACCGCTTTGCGGCACGCATTACCCCAGAGTCTCTGGAGGCCATTGCGACCTGGCTGTACGTGGAGATGCTGGAGGCGGGCTACACCAGCGTGTGCGAGTTCCACTACGTGCACCACGACCAGGACGGCACACCCTATGCCGATGACGCCACGCTCTCGCTGGCCCTGCTGCGTGCGGCGCAGAGTGCGGGCATCGGCATCACGCTGTTGCCGGTGCTGTACCAGACGAGTGGTTTTGGTGCCAAGCCACCGCGTGCGGACCAGGCCCGCTTCATTCGCAGCACGGACAACATGCTCTCATTGCTGGAGCGCCTTGCACCCGCTGCAAGGGCGCAAGCGGCCGTTTTGGGACTGGCGCCGCACTCGCTGCGCGCGGTGCCGCCCGGCAGTCTGGAAGTTGCGGTACAGGGCCTCACGGCACTCAATGCGCAGGCGCCCATTCACATCCACATTGCCGAGCAGACGCAAGAGGTTCAGGATTGTGTGGCCTGGAGCGGCCAGCGCCCGGTGCAGTGGTTGCTGGAGAACGCCCCCGTGGACGAGCGCTGGTGCCTGGTGCACGCCACGCACATGACCCCGCAGGAGTACCAGGACGCAGCGCGCACGGGCGCCGTGGCGGGCATCTGCCCCACCACCGAAGCCAACCTGGGCGATGGCATCTTCGACATGCCGCTGTGGCTGCAGCACGGCGGGCGCTGGGGCGTGGGCTCGGACAGCCATGCCTGCGTGAATGCGGCCGAGGAATTGCTGATGCTCGAATACGGCCAGCGCCTGTCGCTGCGCCAGCGCAATGTGCTGGCCACCGCTGCGCAACCCGAGGTGGCCACGGCCATGACCTTGCAGGCCGTGCAGGGCGGGGCGCAGGCCGCGGGCCGCGCCATTGGTGGCCTCGCCGTGGGCCAGCAGGCCGACCTGGTGGCGCTGGATTCGCAGCACCTGGCGCTGCGCGATTTGCCTGCGCACAGCATGCTGTCGGCCCACGTGTTTGGCAGCCACCGCACCTCGGCCATCGACAGCGTGTGGGTGGCGGGGCAGCGGCGCATCGCCAGCGGCCGGCACACGCTGCATGACGCAGCGGCCCGTGCGTTCGTGGCCGCGCGCTCGGCCACCATTGCACCCGATTGACGCGTCCGATTGAATTCCTACCCCTGAGCTTGTGATGACAGATACCTCTCCACCTCCTTTTGTCCTTTACCCCGGCACCGCGCCGCTGCTGGTGTCGATGCCCCATGCGGGCACCTACGTGCCGCCAGCGCTGGCTGCGCGCTTCACCGATGAGGCCCGCCAGGTGCCCGACACCGACTGGCACATGGAGCGCCTCTATGCGTTCGCCAAGGACCTGGGCGCGTCCATCCTCGTGGCCACGCACTCGCGCTATGTGGTCGATCTGAACCGCCCGCCCGATGGGACCAGCCTCTACCCTGGCCAAAGCGTCACCGGCCTGTGCCCGGTCGATACGTTTGACGACACGCCCATCTATGCCCGGGGCGATGTGCCCGATGATGCCGAGGTGGCCGCGCGCCGCGATGCCGTCTGGCTGCCGTACCACGCGCAACTGCGTGCCGAGCTGGACCGCATCCGCGCGCAGCATGGTGTGGCGGTGCTGTGGGACGCCCACTCCATCCGCTCGGTGCTGCCGCGCTTCTTTGAAGGCAAGCTGACCGACCTGAACCTGGGGACGGCCAACGGCGAAAGCTGCGATCCGGCGCTGGCGCAGGAGCTGTTGTCCATCGCCAAAGAGGCCCAGGGCTACACCGCAGTGCTCAACGGTCGCTTCAAGGGCGGGCACATCACGCGCCACTATGGGCAGCCCGCGCAGAACATCCACGCGGTGCAGCTGGAGATGACGCAGTGCAGCTACATGCAAGAAGCCTTGCCGTTTGACTATCTGCCCGATGTGGCGGCAGGCGTGCAGCCGCACCTGCGCCGCATGCTGCAGGCCACGCTGGCCTTTGCGGCAGCGCAATCAGTTTGAAATGGGCACCCTGCGGCGGGAGGGATCGGTGCTAGTATGAACTGGTCGGTCCGCCATGGACCGCCGTCAGGGCCCGCATTCACGCAAGGGCCCGTTGTAGCGGGAGGAGCCGCGCCCCATGGACCCCACCGCTTACTACTACATGCCCCTGTTCAAGCCCGGCGCGTTTGTGCAATGGAACCACCAGCGCGAAACCGTGAGCCATGTGGTGGTGCGCCGCAACTCTCTTATGGTGTATCTGGTGGGGCATGAATCCCCCGTTCACCCTGAAGCGCTGCACCTGGCACCCACCGCCTTCCGGCTCACGCGCGCGCCAGACCGTTTGTGAGCGCGGCGCCCCGGCCGAAGGGCTGACGGGCTACTGGGCTGACGGGCTGAAGGTCAGCCGCCAGTGCACTGCGCCATCGACTCGCCCAGCTGGATGGGGCGCGTGGGCGACCACTGCGGGTTGAACTGCAGCGGCCCCTGCGGGAACAGCATCACCACGGTGGAGCCGAGCAAGAAGCGGCCCATTTCCTCACCTTGCTGCAGGCTCACCTGGCCCTTGGCGTAGTCCCACTGCCGCAGCGTGCCGGTGCGCGGCGGGTTCACCTGCCCATGCCACACGGTGGCCATGCTGCCCACGATGGTGGCGCCCACGAGTACCAGCACGAACGGACCCTGGGCCGATTCAAAGAAGCACACCACGCGCTCATTGCGCGCGAACAGGCCGGGCACGCCGCGTGCCGTGGTGGGATTGACCGAAAACAGGTCGCCCGGCACATGCACCATGCGCGTGAGCTCGCCCGCGCAAGGCATGTGGATGCGGTGGTAGTCGCGCGGGCTCAGGTACAGCGTGGCGAAGTGGCCGTTGTCAAAACGGGCTGCGGCGGCCGCATCGCCACCCACCAGGGCGGTGGTGGAGTAGGTGTGCCCCTTGGCCTGGAAAACCTGGTCCTTGGCGATGGGGCCAAACTGGCTGATCGCACCGTCCACAGGGCAGATCAAATCGGCCTGGGCCAGCGGGCGGGCGCCGGGCTTGAGCGCCCGCGTGAAGAAGTCATTGAACGACGTGTAGCTGGCAATGTCGGGGTTGGCCGCCTCGGCCATGTTGACGTTGTAGCGACCCACGAACCAGCGGATCACCGAGGTGGTGAGGCCGCCAAGGCGGGCCGATGCGAACTTGCCAGCCAGGGTGGTCAGTGCCTGCTTGGGCAGGAGGTATTGCGGCAGAACTGCCAGGCGATCAGACACGGGCGAACCCCTCAAAGACGAAAGCGGACGATTCTATCGGCGGGGCGCCATCGCCCGCACAGGGTCATACCCCGAGGTACTGCTCCAGCAGGAGGGGCTGCGCATGCAGTGCGTCCGAGCTGCCGTCAAACACCACCTGGCCCTTGACCAGGATGATGTTGCGGTCGGTGATCTGCGTGACGTGCTTCCAGTTCTTGTCCACGATCACGCTGCTGATGCCGCTGTCCTTGATCAGGCTGCAGATGCGCCAGATCTCGCGTGCGATCAGCGGCGCCAGGCCCTCGGTGGCTTCATCGAGGATGAGCACGTCGGGGTTGGTCATCAGCGCGCGGCCGATGGTGAGCATCTGCTGTTCGCCACCGCTGAGCTGCTGGCCGCCGTGGCCCAGGCGCTCCTTCAGGCGCGGAAAGGTCTCCAGCACGCGCTCGTAGGTCCAGTCGCGCTGCCCACGCGTGCCGGCGCGGGCGGCCATCTGCAGGTTCTCGACCACGCTCAGGTTGCCGAAGATCCCACGGCCCTCAGGCACGTAGGCAATGCCCAGCCGGGCCACTTCGTAGGGCGGTTTGCCGGTCATGTCGCGGCCCGCCACGGCCACACTGCCTGAGCGGGGCTTGACCAGGCCCATCAGCGACTTGAGCAGGGTGCTCTTGCCCATGCCGTTGCGGCCCATGAGGCCGATGGTCTCGCCCTGGCCCACGGTGAAATCAATGCCGTGCAGGATGTGGCTGCTGCCGTAGAAGGTGTGGATGCCCTTGGCATCGATCCATGGAGTGGTCATCTCAGTGGTCCTCCCCCAGGTAGGCGGCCTGCACGGTGGCATCGGCGCGCACCTCGGGCGGTGTGCCATGCGCAATCACCTCGCCGTTGACCATCACCGTCAGGCGGTCGGCCAGCGCAAACACGGCATCCATGTCGTGCTCGACCAGCATCATGGCGTGGGCAGGCTTGAGTCGCTGCAGCAGCTCCACCATGCGTTCGGCCTCGGCCACCCCCATGCCGGCCAGAGGCTCGTCGAGCAGCAGCACCTGCGGCTCGGTGGCCAGGGTCATGGCAATTTCCAGCTGGCGCTGCTCGCCGTGGCTCATGGCACCCGCAATGGCCATGCGCCGGTCTTTGAGACCGGACAGCTCGATAGCGCTTTCAAGACGTGCGCTGGTTGCTCTGTTTTTGATAGTATCCGAGCGGGTGTCCTGCCACCAGCGCAACGGGTTCCAGGGCTGCTGTGCATCGCGCGACTGGGCCGCCAGGCGCACGTTTTCGTGCACGGTGAGCGGCAAGAAGATGTTGGTCTTCTGGTAGCTGCGGCCTAGGCCCTGGCGTGAGATGCGTTCGGGCGCCCAGCCGGTCACATTGGTGCCGCCCAGCAGCACCTGGCCCGAGGTGGGGGGCAGGTCGCCCGAGAGCAGGTTGGTCAGGGTGGACTTGCCAGCGCCATTGGGACCGATCACCGCATGGATCTTGCCCCGCCAAAGGTCTACCGAGACACCATTGACGGCAGCCAGGCCGCCGAAGCGTTTGGTGACTTTCTGTGCAGACAACAAGACTTCAGCCATGGTGCGATCCCTCCGAAGCCTTGGCTGCACTCCGCTGCGCAAACATGCCCAGCAGCCCGCGCGGCGCGGCCACCACCACCAGCACGATGAAGCCTCCCATCAAAAGCTGCCAGTGTTTGCTGATGTCCTTGAACACGTGCAGCAGGTACTCGAAGGCAAACGCACCCACGATGGCGCCTGCAAAGTTGCCCATGCCGCCCAGAATGACCATCATGATGGCGTGCGCGCTCATGTGAAATCCCATGAGCTCAGGATTCACATAGCCGGTCTGCGCGCCCCACAGGTAACCCGCCAGGCCTGCCAGCGCCCCAGCGATGGTGAAGGCGGTGAGTTTGTAGCCCCGTGTGCCAAAGCCCATGGCGCGCATGCGGTGCTCGTTGATGCGGATGCCCGCCAGCGCGCGGCCCAGCGGGCTCCACAGCAGGCGGCGCAGCAGCACGTACACCAGCACCACCAGCGCCAGCGTGAAGTAGTAGAAGGTCTTGCGCCCCTCCAGATCGAACGGCAGCCAGCCGAAGAGCGACGCATCGGGCCGGAAGTTGATGTACAGCCCGTCCGAGCCACCCAGCACCTTGTTGTCGAAGAACAGGTAGAAGACCATCTGCGCAAAAGCCATGGTGACCATGATGAAGTAGATGCCGTGGGTGCGCACCACAAAGAACCCGATCACCAGTGCTACCACGCCGGACACAGCCACGGCCAGCGGCAGCGACCACCACAGGCTGACCGGCATGTCTGCAGGGGTGAGAAAGGCCAGGGCGTAGCCCGCCACGCCAAAGTACGCAGCATGGCCCAGTGATACCAGTCCGGTCACGCCCTGCAGCAGATCCAGGCTCATGGCAAAGATGGCCATGATCATCATGCGGGTGACCATCTGTACGTAAAAGTCGCTGCCCACCACAGGGAACAGCAGCAACGCAGCCAGCCCCAATGCCAGGGCGAACTGCACGCTGCGCGGCAGCACTTCGATATTGGCGCGCGGGGTGCTCATGAGCGGCCGCCGGGCCGCCCCAAGGCAGCGAAGGCCCCCTTGGGGGGCAGCGAGGTATACGAAGTGATGAGCGTGGGGGTAATCATTGCTTAAACAGGCCTTCGGGTTTCCACAGCAGCACGGCCGCCATCAGCATATAGACCAGCATGCCCGCTGCCTGTGGCAGCAGCACCTTGCCAAACGTATCGACCAGGCCCACCAGCAGCGCCGCAATCAGCGCTCCCCGCACGGAGCCTATCCCACCAATCACCACCACCACAAAACACATGATGAGGACCGACGAGCCCATGTTCGGGTACACGCTGGATACCGGTGCAGCCACCATGCCAGCAACCGCCGCCAGGCCCACGCCCAACGCGAAGACGATGGCATGGATGAGCTTGATGTTCACGCCCAGCGACTCGGCCATGTCGCGGTTGAAGGCGCCCGCGCGGATCTTCATGCCCAAACGCGTCTTGGAGATCAGCAGGTACAGCGCCACAGCCAGCGCGATACACACGCCCGAGATGAACAACCGGTAGACCGGGTAGGAGAGGGTGTCGGTGAGCGGGATCGACCAGTCAAGCATTTGGGGGATGGGCACGCCGTGCACATCGTCGCCCCACAGGATGGAGCGCAGTTCTTCAAAAATGTAGATCAGCCCGAAGGTCAGCAACACCTGGTCCAGGTGGTCGCGGTGGTAGAAGTGGCGAAAGAGCAGCCATTCAAGCGCCAGCCCAAAGACCACCGACAGCAGCGCGCCACCCACGATGGCCAACGCCAGGCTGCCGAAATGCCCTGAGAGGGAATACGCGAGGTAAGCACCCAGCATGTAAAAGCTGCCGTGCGCCAGGTTCACCACGCCCATGATCCCGAAGATCAGCGTGAGCCCGGCCGCCAGCATGAACAGCAGCAGGCCGTATTGAACGCTGTTGAGCAGCTGGATCAGGAAGGTGGCGAAGTCCATGAATGTGGTGAGGTTGGCGGCCTGCCGATGTGGCTGGTAGCCACTGGTGAAAGGGGCTTTGTGCGGGCGATGTACCCGTGGAGTTGGTAACTGGCGCGGCCCCATGGAGGGCAGCCGAGCAAGGGCCGCCCCGCAGCGAGGGCTGCATCCCCCTGCCCGCTGCGCGCAGCGCTGCGAGAGCGGGGGGAAGGCGCGCAGCGCCTCAGGGGGGTGTTATCCCATCCTGCAACCGGCGCCGCTGTCGGCCAGCGCCTTGGCGGCTACGCCGATCACCTTGTTTTCCTTGTTCTCGACGCGGCGCAGGTAGATGTCCTGCACGGGGTTGTGCGACTTGCTCATCGTCCACTTGCCGCGTGGGCTGTCGATGACGGCGCTTTCCATCGCCTTGATGACGGCCGGTTTGGCAGAAAGGTCGCCCTTGACCGCGTTGGCGCCCTGCACCAGCAGCAGGCCGGTGTCGTAGCCTTGCACGGCATACACGTCGGGTTGGCTGCGAAATGCCTTGGCGTATTCCAAGCGGAACTGCTTGTTGCGCGGCGTGTCCAGCGAATCGCTGTAGTGCATGGTGGTGATGATGCCGTCGGCCGCGGGGCCTGCAGCGTCCAGCACACCCTCGGTGAGGAAGCCCGAGCCGTAAAGCGGAATCTTGTCCTTGAGGCCGGCCGCCGCATAGTCCTTGATGAACTTGGCCGCGCCGCCACCGGCGAAGAAGCAGGCCACGGCATCAGGCTTGAGGGCCGCGATCTCGGTCAGAAGCGCCTGGAATTCGACGTTGGGGAAGGGCAGGCCCAGCTCCTTGACGATGGTGCCGCCGGCCTTGGTGTAGCTTTCCTTGAAGCCCTCAAACGCCTCGTCACCAGCAGCGTACTTCCAGGTGATCCATACGGCCTTCTTGTGGCCCTTTTCGACCATGGCCTTGCCCAGCGCCAGGGTGGGTTGGGAGTTGCTGAATGAAGTGCGGAATACATTGGGCGCGCACAGCGCGCGGGTGGCGGCGTGCACGCCCGCATTGGGGATGAGGTTGAGCACACCGGTGTCGCGCGCCACCTTCTGGATGCCCATCTGCACGCCCGAGTGCACAGTGCCAATCAGCACATCCACCTTGTCGCGCTGGACCAGCTTGCTGGCGTTTTCCACGCCCTTGCTGGGCTCGGACTCGTCATCGACCTTGAACCATTCGATCTCGCGGCCGCCGAGCTTGCCGCCTTGCTGGTCGATGGCCAGGCGCACGCCGTTTTCGATGGCCACACCTAGCTGGGCAAAGGTGCCGGTGTAGGGCAACATGAACCCCACGCGCACCTTGCCGCTTTGAGCACGCACGATGGAGGGCAGCAGCAGGCCCGTGGATGCTGCGCCAACGAGGGCGGCACTGCGGCTGATGACGAGGCGGCGGGTGGTCATGGGGCTTGTCTCCTTTGTTTAGGCTTAAAGTAATTTACTGCAAGCGTTCGGTGGTGAATACCTATGGGTTACCCGTACCGGTGCTGGCGTGGGGTTCCGCGTGCATGGGGCGTGGCTTCCGTGGGTTCTCTGTCTTCGCTGCTAGAGGCCTGACGAATCCGCGTGACGTGGCTGCGAACGTTGATGGCTGCCGCAGCCAGAGGGTAACTTTGAAACATGAATTAAAATGCATGTATTGAATTTTTGTGCAGTATAGATCGTGTTTTTTGGATTCGGGTGGCCGATTTGAGCCTGCGTTGTAGGTAGTTTCCAGCAGGGAGTCGGCAGCGGCACCGACCGGTGCCAGGTGTTCCATCGAACCAATGACCTCCCGCGCTCCTGCAGCATGGCTCTGCCTGCACAATCGTGGACTGATCATCAGACCCGTCGCATATGGCGAGATGGCCCGGCGGAGTGATAGTGTTGTTGACTGCACGGAGCCGGCCACCATTCAGTCTGCGCCGAGTTGATGCAGCTTGCGGTTGCATCCGCTTTTTTATTCTGTATGCCTCCTTCTTCCCCCTCCGACCTTTCTCCTTCTGCGCCGTCCCGGCCGCCATTGGTGGCGCGCCTGGCCGAATGGCTGCGGCATTTCTGGCCCGCCCCGCTGGGTATTGATGGCAAAGAGCGCCTGCGCTTTGTGGTGGGCGCGGTGATCGGTGTGCTGCTCACGGCATGGCTCAGCCGCTGGTGGGCCCAGGGGAATGGCACTGGGCCGTGGATGGTGGCTTCTCTGGGCGCCAGTGCCGTGCTGGTGTTTGGCATGCCCTCCAGCCCGCTGGCGCAGCCCTGGCCTGTGTTAGGTGGCAGCACCTTGTCAGCGCTGGTGGGGGCGGTCTGCTCTGCGTTGATTCCGGACAAGGCCCTGGCGGGTGCGGTGGCAGTGGGGCTGGCCATCGCGCTCATGGTGCCATTGCGTTGTCTGCATCCTCCGGGTGGGGCCATGGCGTTGTACGTGGTGTTGACCTCTGGCGATGGGTGGCACCTTGCGGCATTCCCGGTGTTGTTCAACGTCGTACTCCTGTTGATCGCCGCCGTGGTCTACAACGGTTTGACAGGCCGTCGCTACCCACATCCTCAGCGTGTCACGCCGCGGGTGGCAACAAGCCAGGGCACTTTCACTGCGTCGGATGTCGATGCGGCGCTGGCCCACTACAACCAGGTGCTCGATGTGAGCCGGGCGGATTTAGAGGGGTTGTTGCACCTGGCGGGCCGTGCAGCTTTTCAGAGAACCCTGGGAGAGTTGCGCTGCGCGGACATCATGTCCAGTCCGCCTCACGCTGTGGAGGCCGGCGTGTCGCTGAAGGAGGCGTGGGCTCTGATGCGTTTGCAGCAAATCAAGGCGCTGCCGGTGGTGGATGCGCAGCGCCAGGTGATTGGTATCGTGACGGTGGCCGACTTCATGCGGCTGGCCAACCTGGACACCCATGAAGGGCTTGGGCAGCGGTTGCGCACACTGGTCATGGGGCGTGGTGGGCAACCCCAGGCAGTGGGCGAGATCATGTCCCACCCTGTCCAGGTGGCGCGCTCGGCCCAGCATGCGATGGACCTCGTGCCGCTCTTTTCGCAGGGCGGACACCATCACATTCCCATCGTGGATGATGTAGATCACCTCGTTGGCATCATCACCCAGACCGACCTCGTGCGCACCCTGGCCTCGGCGGTGCAAGGCCGATAGCGGATGGTTTTCGAGGTTCTGGCTGGGAGCGCTGCGCCCGCACCACAGGGCAGACCGGGTGTCCCATAGGCAAAACACAGCTTGTCGCGGTACAATTGACAGGCTTTGCACAGCGCTGACGCCTGTTCATTGAAGCCGTCTCCCGGCCCTCTGCCTGATCTGCGCCCTGGGTGCAGCGACTCCCACCGCCCGCCATGCACCGTGTGTCGAGTTTCGACAACGCTGCAGCTGCCGTGGTGAATGCAATAAAACCGCGCAGGCGCCGACCACAGAACATTTGCTTTGAAGAGATAGAGAAACACATGGCCAAAGAAGAACTCATTGAAATGCAGGGCTCCGTCACGGAAGTCTTGCCCGACTCGCGATTTCGCGTCACGCTGGACAACGGCCACCAACTGATTGCCTACACCGGCGGCAAGATGCGCAAGCACCACATCCGTATCCTGGCTGGTGACAAAGTGTCCCTGGAGATGTCGCCTTACGACCTGACCAAGGGCCGCATCACGTTCCGCCACCTCGCCGGTCGCGGTCCTGGCCCTTCCTCCAGCCGCTGATCTTTCCGTTTTCGGTCCGTGGCAGACCGAGGCGGTTTTATAGTTTTTTCTGGTTCGTCTCTTGCCACGTCGCGTTCGCGCGACCGCTCCCTCCTGCGATCTCTTCGCTCTGCTACTTTCTAAAAAAAGTCAAAAAAGCAGGCGATGAGCCAAAAACAGGGGAATTGGCGGGTTAGAATACGAGCTGTCGGAGCGTAGCGCAGCCTGGTAGCGCATCTGCTTTGGGAGCAGAGGGTCGCGAGTTCGAATCCCGCCGCTCCGACCAATGTTTGAAGGCCTTGCAGCAAATGCTGCAAGGCCTTTTTTCTTGCCCGCCTGGTGCCTTTCAACGCAGAGGCGATCGGGGTCTCGGGGGCGAGCGGAAATGGGCTATTCACCGCCATCGTTTCCAGCAGGCTCGCGGAATCTACGTACCATTGTGGCCATCGCCGGTTTGCTCCCATTCGCACCGCCCCTGCCGTTTACTGCGCACGGTGCTTGCTGGTATCTCCATGACCTTCTCTGTGCTCTCTAAAGCCGCTGCCGTACCGTTGCCCCAGTCCGAAGCGCTTGCCCTGCCTGCAGTGCAGCGATACGACGCGGTCGATGCTCTGAGGGGAGTCGCCATGGTGTGGATGACGGTGTTCCACTTCTGTTTTGATCTGAGCCATTTCGGCTTGTGGTCACAGAACTTTCGTGTGGATCCGTTCTGGACCACGCAGCGCACCTTCATCGTGAGTCTTTTCCTGTTTTGCGCGGGACTGGGCCAGGCCATTGCGTTGCATCAGGGGCAGGGCTGGCACCGGTTTGGGCGCCGCTGGGTGCAGATCGCCGGGTGTGCGCTGCTGGTGTCCGCGGGGTCGTTTGTGATGTTTCCGGCCAGCTTCATCTATTTCGGTGTGCTGCATGGCATGG
>NZ_QAIM01000112.1:0-3240 GCF_003061035.1 Acidovorax sp. HMWF018 | reverse complement strand
CTCATGGATAATCCGATTTTACAAACCGGTCGTGGCTGGCGCCGTGCGCGCTGGCCAGGACCGGTCCCTTTGTCCGCTACCGCCCCTCAACACCCCACGTGCCACGCTGCCAGCCCCTCACCGTGCAGAACCTCACCTCCCTTCGCGCCCGGCCCGCCATGGCGAAGTCTGCACGGCTGCGGCCCCCCGTGCCCCGCGTGCTGGCCCTGGGCGTTGCGCTGGCCTGGTGTGGCCTGCCGCTGGCGGCTCTGGCCCAGGACGGAGCCGCGCCCAGCGCCTGGGATGCGCCGCCGGTGCTGCGCACATCGCCCCTGCTGCAGGAAAAGATTCCCGACGCCGTGCGCTCGCAATTGCCCGTCTTTGTGAAGGGCGACCACATCAGCGGCCAGACCGACCTGAACGCACTGATTGAAGGCAACGCCGAGCTGCGCCGGGGCGACACGGTCATCCGCGCCGACCGGCTCGACTACAACGTGCCCGAGGACCTGGCCAAGGCCAACGGCAAGGTGCGCATCAACCGCGCAGGCAACGTCTACGAAGGCACGGCGCTGGAGCTGCGGGTGGAGGCCTTCGAGGGCTTCTTCAGCGACGCGCGCTACCGCTTCCTGGCCACGCAGGCGCATGGAGATGCGACGCGGGTGGACTTTGTGGACCGCTACCGCGCCGTGGTGCACAACGGAACCTACACCACCTGCGAGCGTGGCAACGAGGAAAGCTGGCAGCCCGACTGGGTGCTGCGCGCCGCCACAATCCGCATTGACAACGAGGAAGAGGTGGGCACGGCCGAAGATGCGGTGCTGGAGTTCAAGGGCATCTCGGTGCTGCCCATTCCGTACATCAGCTTCCCGCTGTCGGAAAAGCGCAAGTCAGGCCTGCTGCCGCCCACCGTCGGGCTCGATAGCCGGGATGGCGTGACCTACATGCAGCCGTACTACTGGAACATCGCGCCCAACCGCGATGCCACCTTGCGCGCCGCGCTCATGACCAAACGAGGCGCCAACGTGGGCGGCGAGTTCCGCTACCTGGAGCCAACCTACAAAGGCCAGATCAGCGCCGACGTGATGCCCACCGACCGTCTGCGCGACCGTGTGCGCTGGAGCTTTAGCGGCAAACACGAAGGCGCGTTCGACACCGGCATCGGCGGGCTGGGGCTGAACCTCAACCTCAACCGCGTGAGTGATGACAACTACTGGCGCGACTTCAGCCGCGCCACCGAGCAGTTGCGCCAGCGCCTGTTGCCCAACGATGCGATCCTGTCCTGGGGCCGCAACGACATGTCGGCCACCGTGCGCACGCTCAAGTGGCAGACGCTGCAAGACGTGAGCTCGCCCATCGTGCCTCCGTATGACCGCATGCCGCAGGTGCAATGGCGCTACAACCCCTCGCAGCTGGGCGGTGGATTCGATGCCAGCGTGGAGCTGGACACCACGCGCTTTGAAGCGGCCCGCGCGCTCACGGGCCAGCCCAATGCCGATCGCAGTTACGCCATGGCGCAGATCAGCCGCCCCTTCCTGTCGCCGGGCGGCTTCATCACCCCGCGCCTGCAGCTGCATGCCACGCAGTACCAGTTTGACTCGGCCCTGTCCAACGGCCAGCGCTCGGCCAGCCGCACGCTGCCTACCTTCAGCCTGGACAGCGGCCTGGTGTTCGAGCGTGACACCGCCTACTTTGGTCGCGCCTTCCTGCAGACACTGGAGCCCCGGGCGTTCTACACCTACACGCCCTACCGCGACCAGAGCATGCTGCCGGTGTATGACACAGCGGCCAATGACTTCAACTTCGCCACCATCTACACCGAGAATGCCTTTGGCGGCAACGACCGGCTGGCCGACAACAACCTGCTGACCCTGGGCGTGACCACACGCCTGCTGGACCCCGACACTGGTGCCCAGGCAGCGCGCTTCGGCATTGCCCAGCGGGTGCGTTTCTCGGACCAGAAGGTCACCCTGCCAGGGGGCACGCCGGTCAGCGAGCGCCTGTCGGACCTGCTGCTGGGCGCGGGCATCAACTGGACACCGCAGTGGGGCTTTGACTCCACCGTGCAGTACAACCCCAAGACCGGGCAGTCCATCCGTTCGACCATCGGCGCGCGCTACAGCCCCAGCAACTACCGCACCGTGAGCGCGGCCTATCGTCTGCAACGTGGCACCAGCGAGCAGATCGACATCGGCTGGCAGTGGCCGCTGAACGACCTGTGGGGCGACAAGGGCAAGGACCTGGGCCCCGGCCGCGGCCAGGGCGGCGGGCGCTGGTACAGCGTTGGCCGCCTGAACTACAGCATGAAGGACCGCAAACTCGTGGACACCGTGGTGGGCTTCGAGTACGACAGCTGCTGCTGGATTGGCCGCGTGGTGCTGGAGCGCCTGCAAAGCAGTGTGACCAGCTCCAACACGCGCCTGCTGTTCCAGATCGAATTCGTGGGCTTCTCCCGCCTGAGCCTGGGCTCCAGCCCGCTCGACTCCTTCAAGCAAAATGTGCCGCGTTACCAGAACCTGCGCGAGCAGGTCTCCACGCCCAGCCGCTTCAGCAACTACGACTAGACCATGAACCACCGTGTATTCGCACTGGCCTTGACGGCCGCGTTGGCATCCCTCGTGGCGCAAGGCGCTGCGGCCCAGGGCCTGCGCCCATCGGGGACCTCGTCCTCGGGCAAGACAGGGTTGTCTTCCTCGCCGTCTTCGCTGAATGCGCGCCCTGCTGCCGTGCCCTCCATCACGCTGCCCGCGCCCTCCACCAGCACGGCCCCGCGCTCGGCCGATTTCATTGTGGCGGTGGTCAACTCCGAGCCCGTGACCAACTACGAGGTGCGCTCGCGCCTGGCACGTGCCGAGGCGCAGATCGCCAAGCAGGGCGGTGCCATGCCACCGCGCGATGCGCTGGCGCGCGAAGTCCTCGAACGCATCATCCTGGAGAAGGTGCAGCTGCAGCAGGCCCGCGAATCGGGCATCAAGGTCGATGACTACGCCGTGTCGCAGGCCGAGCAGGGCGTGGCCCGCCAGAACGACATGACGGTGGACGAGCTGTATGCGCGCCTGGCCCGCGATGGAATGAGCAAGGACCGTTTTCGCGAAGAGCTGCGCAACCAGTTGCTGCAGCAGCGCCTGCGCGAGCGCGAAGTCGAAGCGCGGGTGAAGGTGAGCGATCTGGACGTGGACCAGTTCCTGCGTGAAGAGCAAAAGGGCACGGATGTCGCCGCCATGGAGATCAACCTCGGCCATGTGCTGGTGCTGGTGCCTGAAA
>NZ_QAIM01000111.1:0-6631 GCF_003061035.1 Acidovorax sp. HMWF018 | reverse complement strand
TCGAGCAAGCGCAAAAAGCTTAAGGCTACGCTGAACAAGCCGTCGTGATTTGCCGTGCGGCACTGTATGGTGCAGTTTTTCGGATGTTTTGGCCTCTCGCACCGCCCATTTAGGCTGTTCGCGGGGCCTTGAGGCCCGATTCCCGCCTCTATGGGCGCACCTGTCCCAGCAAGCGCCCTCGGGCAAGGTAGATGTTGGCCAGCGCCAAGGCCGTGAACGCACGCGTGGCGTTCTTTTGCAGCCCGCGATAGCGCACCTTGCCAAAGCCCCACAGCCGTTTGACCACCCCGAATACATGCTCTACGCGAGCGCGGATGCGGGACTTGTTGCGGTTCTTGGACCGCTGCGTTTCATCGACCACCCCGCACCTGCGTGTGCGCTGGTTGGTGAAGTCTTTGGCTTGGGGCGCTTTGCCCCAGATCAGAGCCTTCTGGCTGGCGTAGGCCGAGTCGCCGTACACGCGCTGCTCGTTGCCGTGCAGCAAATCAGGCAGTGGATGCTTGTCGTGCACGTTGGCCGCCGTCACCACAGCGCTGTGCGCCAGCCCACTTTGACTGTCCACGCCAATGTGCAGCTTCATGCCGAAATACCATTGCTGGCCTTTGCGAGTCTGATGCATGTCGGGGTCACGCGCCTTGTCGGCGTTCTTGGTAGAACTGGGCGCTGCGATGATGGTGGCATCCACGATGGTGCCGGTATTGACCTTGAAGCCGCGCTCCTGCAATTGCTGGCATACCTTGGCAAACAGGGCTTCGCCCAGTTTGTGCTCATGGAGCAGTTTGCGCAACTTCAGCAGCGTGGTGGCATCGGGCACGCGTTCGCGACCCAGGTCAATGCCCACAAAGCGGCGCAGACTGGCGCTGTCATACAGGGCCTGCTCGCACGCCAGGTCGGCCAGGTTGAACCAGTGTTGCAGGAAATGGAGCGCAGCATCCGCTCCAGGCCAATGGGAGGACGCCCATTGCCTGCCTTGGGGTAGTGCGGCTCTATCACCTGGCACAGCGCGGCCCACGGCACGATGGCATCCATGGCTTGCAAAAACTCTTCGCGTCGGGTGGGTTTGCGCGGTTGCTCGAATCCGCTGTCTTGATCTGCGGCCATTGCCAAGGTCTGCTGCTTCATGTGCAGATAACGGTTTAAACCCCACAACGGTGGACCTTAATCAGCATTGCCCTAAAACTGCCCCGCCGGTGGTCGGTTCCGCAGCGGGAGCTGACTTTCGAACCTCCCTGGCGAACGACCCGTCTCGGCGGCACACCCGTCATTTAGGGTCGGCCTATCGCTACGTCGTAGTCCCAGCGTTGCTACGCAATTGCTTCGGCAACATCTTGTTCAGCTCCTCGTCGGTGAAGAAAAGCTCCTCCGCATTCTTGAGCGCCTCTTGCGCATCGCTGTAGGCCTTGCTGTTGGTTCTCGGCGCGGCCTTGTAGATGTCTTCTAACTCGGCGTTCAGGCGGTCGCGTTGCTGGCGAACTTCCTCGACCGGTCGCCCGTCTTGCAGGTCGACCAGCAGGCTGAGGAGAGCCTCGCGTGCGCCCCACAGCTTTGCACCGACCTCGGTGTGCAGCTGCGCCTGCTCGCCCAGGGATGCCTCTTTGAAGTACAGGGCGCAGCCGGCCAAGATGGCCGACAGGACCGCACCGACCGCCGTCGCGGCCTCGCTCTTGCCAAAGAGTGCTACCAGCAGGCTGGTGGTCGTCGCTGCCGACAGCACGATTTCGATGAGCTTGATGCGCTTGTACTTGGTGACATAGCCGTCCGCCATCTTCTGATGGGTCTTGTGCGTGTACGCGGCACGACCATACATCTCGCGCAGCTGCCCCTCCAGGGCGGTGGACGGATTAGCTGGGGAAGTCGGTGCCATAGATGCCCCTGTAGAGTTGTTTTGCGCTGTAGTCATAGTTGTTCTGCTGGTAGTCGATGGCTTCTTTCGTACGCAGTTCGGCCTGGCGGGCCTTGTACTGGAAGCCGCTGCCGTACACCCAGGAGCCGCTGCCCGGCGCCGTCCAATACGTCTTGCCGGCATCCTGGCCCGCCAGGAAGGCGAAGAAGTCCCTGGTCATCCAGTCGTAGTAGACGTAGGACTTGTCCTTGTACGCCCAGCCATTGATGAACTGGTAGGCCAAGGTGTCGATGAGCATCCCGCTCATAGAAACGTTGTTCTGGTCGCGCCACGCACGAGCCATACGCGCCAGCTCCACCAGGTTGCCGTTGCACTCGGTATTCCGCGTGATGAAGGCCGTCATTTCCTGCTTCGGCTTGCAGGCGCGCCAAGAGCCGCCGTTGTTGGTGTCGGCGAACGTGTAGCCACCTTCTGTGTTCAGGAACGCCGGCAGGACCTCGAACTTCACGCCATCATCAAACCGAAGAACAACGACCTGCCCATCCCCACCGATTTCGGTGACCGAGTAGGTCTTCTGGATTGACGCGCGCACATGGGCCAGCAGGGCCGACTGCCCGTTGCCGGCGTGACCGTTGAACCGGGCGTACAGCTCGTTGGGCAGCTCGTACAGCAAGTCGACGTCGCTAACGCTCGGGATGGCCGTCGAACGCCCGTAAGAGCCCACGTAGAAGCGGTAGCTCGTCTTCGAGTCGAGGCCGCGCAGGTCAGCGTTCAGCTGGCCAACGATGCGGCCTGTGCGGTAGCCAATAGAACTACGCTTCTCCGTGCCGATGCGGATGTTCCCGCAGAAAGTTTGGAACCAATCACCTACTCCCATTGAGCCTCCCTAGGCTGCGTGTTGATACTGACCGCTCAAGTTCTAACGCCAGACAGGTCTTCCAGCAGACCACGTGCTTGGTCGTACCCCGGCAGGTCGGCGCGCAGGCTGCGAACCAGCTCATCGACGTGCTCAGCAACCTGGGCACGGATGGTGTTCTCGGACGGGCTACCGACCGGCCGAAGGCGCATGAATGGAATGCCGGCGGCTGCGAACAGCCGGTCCTTCTTGTTGTCGTTCCGTTGCTGGCGCTCGGTGTCGTGCCAGACCGAATCGACTTCGATGGCCAGCATGGGCAGGTAGGTCGTCGACGACACGACGACGATGTCGACGCTCGCCCGCAGGTAATAGCCGAAGTCGTCATCGCTCACCAGCTCCTTCATGCGGTCGAAGCTCATGACGCTCTGCAGCGCGCAGTTCGGGAACACGAGGTGGTTGGGGCACAACTGCAACAGCACCTGGTAGATGGTGAACTCGCGCTGGCTGTTGAACACTTGCTTGACCGCGCTGGTGCCCTGGGAGCGAACAATCCTGCCGATGACCGCGTGCTGAGACTCGCGTTCAAGCAGCGGCGCGATGTGCGGGTTGATGCGGAAGGTCTTGTCCGTGACCAAGAGCATCCCGAGCTCGACCAGCTTGTCGTAGTGTCGGCCGGCCCAGGTCAGGTCCATGCCGGCGTACTCGGCCACCTCGGCCAGGCCGTTGTAGCTCTTGATGCTGGCGAACACGCTGAGCAGCTTGCGCGCAGGTGCGGTCAGCGACGGCCAGCGACTAACCGCCGTCCGCTCGAACTGGTCGCGTTTGTTCAGGGTGGCAAGGCGCGCCTTCGCATCCGTCAGAAGCTGCTGCACTACGTCGGCGCGACTCGACGTCGGCATCTCCTCTTGAAGCTTGTCGACGAACTGCTGCACTTGGCCCAGGTCCTCGGACCGGGCCCAAAGCAGCTTGGCGTTCTTCACACTGACGTCGGGCAGGTTCTCGGCGGTGTCGAGGTTGATGAGGTAGTAGTGCAGGGCATCGTCCGGGTCGCCCGCGACCTGCTCGAGGTAGGCCAGCCGGAACGAATGCTCCTTCTCAAGAAGGTCATCGCTGAAGTCGCGGGCCAGGGGCAGCAGCTGGGCTCGCACCTTGTCGCCAAGCTTGGACAACGCGTCGAAAATGTCCCCCACGACCTCGAGCCACATGCGCCGGGTCTTCTCGGTCATCTGCTCGCGTACCGCCGACAGTTGCTCGAGTGCATCGAGCACCGGCCAGGCTTCGGGCTCATCGAGGTCCTCGCCGCTGAGATCGCCCGAGTAGTAGTTCTGCGGCATCGGCACGCCAGCACTTGTCGCTCGACGCATAGCATCGAGCAGCAGGCGCATCCGACCCGCCGCTCCTTGGATGACGTAGGCCGCCGCGAGCTGGAAAGACAAGCTCTGCTCGCATAGCCAGGCAAGGCCCGGCATGTCCTCGTCGCCGTGCGCCTCGTCCTCCAGCGGGGAGTACTGGGTACTGGCGGTGAAAATCCGATAGAGGCTCTCGAGCTCGGCTCGCCGTGCGAAGTCCTCGGGCGAATGCTCATACAGCCGCAACAGCAGGTCGCCGACCGATGCCATGTGCAGCCCTGACATTCCCACGTAGATTTCCTGCACCCCCTCGGACAGCGTCATCGTCAGCTGCTCCCCGAACCAATGGGCGTCGGCATCGGCAAACCGCATCAAGGCGCGCACCGCGAGCGACAAATGCTCGTCCACGTCGGCGGGCGCGGCTGACAGGGCACAAAGCACCCGGCGAAGCCCTTCACAGGCATCGCAGGCGAATGGCTCGGGGAAGCGCTGCAGCAGGTCGGCCAAGCCCTCGCCGGGGGTGTGCTCGAGCATCCACATGAAAGCCCAGGCACGAGGTGTCAGCCGCAGTTGCGCGCGGCCCGACGATTCGTCCTTCGGCAAGGCGATGAGGGAGCTCTCGCTCGGGCATGGAAGCCGAAGAAGCGCGTCCCCAACTCGCCCATAGTCACACGGGTCAGCCATCAGCAGGTCGAGGTCGAGCCGCAGCACATTGACGAGTGCACGGCCCTCTTCATCGAGGGCTTCGCCCTGCTCTGCCGCCGCATAAGCTTCGCTGAGCGCCAAGGTGAGGTCTGGAAGGGCCGCCAGCGTCTCCTGGTCAGCGGCCGACATCTCCTCGCCCCGTCGCCCCTCCTGGGCCCTCAACAGCATCAACGCGCGCCCGCGAAGCTTCCGCAGCCAATCAACATTCGTCAGCTCCATACAGGCACGCGACAGGCGCCGGAACGCTTGTGCGCAATCGTCAATCGACCAGCCCAGCGTGTCGAGGTACAGGTCGAACTCGAGCTGCAGCGTATGCAGCGCCTCGACGCGGCCGGCCAGTTCCTTGAGCGCGCCCTCGTACTCCTCGCGTACCTCCCTTGCCAGCTCGTAGGGGGACCGAATGCCGGGCGGATAGAGGCCAAGAATCTTTGCCCGCAACAGCCACACCTCGGCGGATTTCCGGTCGTCCTTATGGATGGCCGTCAGCGGCACGCGACCCAAGCCAAGGATTTCGGCCCATGCCTTGTTGTCAATGTGCGCTCGAGCCGATGCCTGCATGTCCGCCAAGCGGAGCTGCGGCTCCGGCGGGGCATCCGGTTCAACGGCTACTGCGTTGACCGCTGCCGCGACAGCGATTGTTGCCTGTGGCTTCTTCTTGGACTTCTTGCTCATACGCCCTCCTCGATGCGGTCGATGTCCAGGTAGATGGCGTGCCCAAAGGCGAACGACCACACGCTAGGCAGCTTTTCGATGACTCCTTCAGTGGAAACCAGGTGCGGCATCACGCCGACATACATCTCCAGCCCAAGCTCCGCAAGCTTCAGCCGCAGCTCCTCGCCGTCGCCTGCATAGCAGAGGTACGGCAGCGGGTCATCACGGTCGACGAACTGACCGAGCTGCTGCATCTTCTGGATGCGGATGGAGGCGCTGAAGTCTTCGATGGCATCGCGAATGCCCTCGACCTGGTCGGGGGTTAGGTCTCGCGGCGTCCGGTAGCGCACGAAGTCCACGCGCGGCATCAGCGCGCGGACAAGGGTGTCATCGACGGCCTTGGCCAGCTTTGCCCGCGGCGGTGAGGCAAATAGCTTGTTGGGGTCCTTCAGCTTCAGGTGCTCGGCCAACGTCATGACGAAGCCGACTTTCACCTCGGGAACCTTTTCCTGCTCGATGCCTGTCTCGGCGCAGAACGAGTCCCAGTCGTGGCCAGCGTCGTTCAGCGCATGGAAGACTCGATGCAGATCGACGCGGTAGGTGTCATCCGGGCCGCTCAGGTACTTCAGTTGCTTCGTGACGTGGTGGTGCATCACCTTTCCGCCGAGGATGCGCCTCGCCAAGCGGTAGCGACGAAGAAGCTTCTCGGACTCGGCTTCGGTGAGCATCGAGTGAGTCTGCCCAGGTACATAGTCGTCGGGGTGCAGGGTCGTCATCTGCCACACGTAGCGGCCCTTGCCGACACACCAGGCGGCCTCCTCCAGGGAAATTTCCGGCGGCTGGCCCTTCGCCTCATCCTTTACGGCCAGCTCGAGCTGGGACCAGCACGTCATCTCGTCGCCGCGGGCGATTTCGAACCCGTCGCCTGGCACCAGCTCGTCGTCCTCGCGAAGGAGCACCAGCTCGGAATTGCAGGTGTCGTCGGGCGTGACGGACTGCGGGAGGGCCGGCAGCCTCGCCAACACTTCGGGTCCGTGTCGACCGCAAATCTGGAGCGTGGCCACCCCGTCCAGGATGGCCTTGTCGGTTTCCTCCAACCGCCTGCGGACCATCTCGAACGCCGCCGGCGCCTCGGTCAGCCAGTCCCGCGTGCCGCCCAGCGGAGTGATGGACAGTGCCGGCACCATGTTAGTCTCGCCAGCGATGCTGTCCTTCTTCGGCTCCGGC
>NZ_QAIM01000110.1:0-2942 GCF_003061035.1 Acidovorax sp. HMWF018 | reverse complement strand
ACAGATGCGTGGCACGTACACCAGCGCATCGTGCGGCGCCTTGCCCTGCAGGATCTGCTCGAAGCCGCGGTACATGGTGGCGTTGACCTGCGCCGAGGCCACGCGGTCGCCCTGCACGTCGAGCTGGACTTCCAGATCGCCTTCGACGCGGTTGAAGGGGCCAACGAGCAGACGTGTCATTTCAAGCGCGTCTTCCGCACAGCCGGCTTGACGACGAGGTGGTCGGCCACCGCGTTGTGCTTCACGCGCTTCGGCGTGGCGCTCTTGGAGAGCGACGCCAGCGCCACGAACCAGGCCTTGGGCATGTCGGTGGGCAGGCCGATGGGAATGCCGGCGAGCTTGGGCGTTTCGTGGAACGGGTGGCCGGGTTCCTGGAAGCCCGGTTCGGTACAGGCGATGCAGGCATAGCCGCCGCGGGTGCACGAGCCTTCGCCGTTCCACAGCCGCGTGTTGCAGTCGGCGTGCACCTGCGTGCCCTTGCAACCCATGTGTTCCATCATGCAGCCGAGGTCGGACGGCTTCTCTGCACTCGCCTTGAACTCGTAGTACTCGTTGCGCGTGCAGCCGTGGTGCACCAGCTGGTCGGCGTAGAAGCGCGGGCGGTTGAGCGGGTCGAGGTCGTCTGCGCCGAAGCTGTCGGCGGCCAGCGCCATCAGTGTGTCGATCACCCAGCTCGGGTGCGTCGGGCATCCGGCCACATTGATCACTGGCAGGCCACTGGCCGAGCGGAAAGCCGCGCCGAGCAGGCCACCCGCTTCGTCGTCTTCGTATTGCAGACCGCACGCGTCGGTGGGGTTGTCGCCACCGGCGGTTATGCCGCCCCAGGCCGCGCAGCTGCCCACGGCCACCACGTGTTTCGCGCGCGCGCTGAGCCGGCGCACCCAGTCGATCATCGGCAGCTGCGTGCCGGCCAGCATGTGAAAACGGCCGGTGCCGTTCGGGCCGCGCAGCAGCGAACCTTCTACGCACAGCGCGTCCAGCCGCGTGCGGCCGTCGAGCACCGCGTCGAGCAGGTCCAGCAGTTCGTCGCCGCTCTCCATCGACAGCGAGGGATGCCAGAGCAGGTGGATGCCTGCGTCGCGCAGGTGGCCCTGAAAGTCGGTCGTGTCCGCGCACAGCAGCGACATGCTGCAGCCGCCGCACCCACCGCTCTGAAGCCAAAGAACGTTCAAGCCCCCACGCTCCACCGCTGCGCGGGTCGCTGCCCCCCGAGGGGGCTGATCCGGCTTGGGGCGGCCCGGCGCCGTATCGTTCAGTGCCATGTCACTTCTCCAGTCCCAGGCGTTGCATCTTGCCGCGCAGGCCCACGCGCGAGAGGCCGAGTTCCTGCGCCACGCGGGTCTTGTTCCAGCGGTGGCGCTGCAGGGTCTCGCGCAGCACCATCGCCTCGATCACGTCCAGCCGCTCGGCCAGCGTGCCGCTGGTGGGCAGGGCGGCCTGCAGGTCTTCGCCGCCCTTGCCGTGGCCTTGCAGCACGCGCGCCGAGAACGACGCGGCTTCCAGCTCGCGCCCGTCCTGCAGCGCGAGCGCGCGCGCGATCTCGTTGCGCAGCTCGCGGATGTTGCCGGGCCAGGGGTAGGCGAGCAGGCAGGCCAGCGTGGCGTCGGGCAGCGAGGCGCCGGGGTGGCCCAGCTCGTTTGCCACGTCCTGCACCAGCTGGTGCGCGATGGGCGCGATGTCGGCCGCGCGCTCGCGCAGCGGCGGCACGGTGAGCGTGACGCCCGCCAGCCGGTAGTACAGGTCTTCGCGGAACAGGCCGTCGCGCACGCGCTGCTCCAGGTCGCGGTGGGTGGCGGCGATCACGCGCACGTCCACCGGCATCGGGCGCGCGCCGCCCACGGGCCGCACCTCGCCTTCCTGCAGCACGCGCAGCAGCTTCACCTGGAACGCGGGCGAGGTCTCGCCGATCTCGTCGAGGAACACGGTGCCGCCGTGCGCGCGCTGGAACAGGCCGGGGTGGTCTTCGTAGGCGCCGGTGAAGGCGCCGCGCTTGTGGCCGAACAGTTCGGACTCGAGCAGCGTGTCGGGAATGGCCGCGCAGTTCTCCACCACGAAGGGGCCGGTCAGGCGCGGCGAGGCGTAGTGCACCGCGCGCGCCAGCAATTCCTTGCCGGTGCCCGACTCGCCGAGCACGAGCACCGCGATGTCGTAGCGCGCCACGCGCTGCGACATCGCGCACACGGCGTCCAGCGGGCTGCCCGGCGCGCGCACGATGCGGTCGAAACCGAAGCTGGCGCGCGCGCGGTCGATCTGCGTGGCGGTGCGCTGGCGCAGCACGCCGGTGCTGGTGCGCAGCTCCAGGTCGAGCCGGCTGGTCTGGCGCTGCAGCGACTGCGCCTCCACCGCGTTGCGCACCGAGTCCAGCAGGTGGTCGGGCGCCCAGGGCTTGAGGATGTACTGGTAGATGCCGGCCTCGTTGATGCCGGCAATGATGTCCTCGCTGTCGGTGTAGCCCGAGATCACGATGCGCACCGCCTCGGGCCAGCGCTCGCGCACTTCCTTGAGGAAGGCCACGCCGGTGATGCCCGGCATGCGCTGGTCGCACAGGATCACACTCACCGGCTGGCGCTCCAGCAGGCCGCGCGCCTCGTCGGCGCTGCTGGCGGTGAACACGGTGAAGTCCTCGTCCAGCGTGCGGCGCATCGCGTCCTGCGAGCGCACCTCGTCGTCCACCACCAGCACGGTGGGCAGGGCGTCGATGGGCAATGGCGCGTTCATCGGTGCAAGGCCAGGTGGCGCGGCGTCCAGGCGTGCGGCACCTTGTGCACGAAGTGGTGGCGCGCGACGTGGTAGCTGGGATCGAAGCCGTAGAAATTGCGGTGCATGCGCGCGAGTTCCTGTTCGCGGTGGTGGGCCAGCGGGCGAAGGTTTTCATCGCGCTCGCGGGTGGCCTGGCGGGCCGCCAGCCTCTGCGGCAGATTGTAGGAGGCCGCGAGCGCCAG
>NZ_QAIM01000109.1:0-3238 GCF_003061035.1 Acidovorax sp. HMWF018 | reverse complement strand
TCGCCGGCGCGCAGGCTGCTCGCGCAGCAGCGCCGCCGGGCCGCCGCTGCCCTGAGCGCCAGCGAGGGGCAAAGGCGGAAGGCAAGACAAAAGGACGCGGCACGGGGCCGCGTCGAAAGCCTGTCTGCACGTGGGGGTGGCGCGGCACGGAGCGGCTTCGCCGCCGTGCCGCGTGGGGCGCGAGGCCCGCGCCGATGCAGGCGTGCCCGCGTGCTTCGCACGCCCGGACACGCCAGAGCTTGCAGGGAGCGCAGCCATGACCGACCGCCGCGATGACGATTTCCGCATCCGACCCAGTGCCCCGAAGAACCGGGGCCAGGGCTTCGTCTCCAGGGTGCTCAAGCAGGCAGGCAAGGCCAGCAGTGGCAAGTCGTCGATGCGCCGTCCCGCAGCCGGCGGCAGCAGCGCACGCGCTGGCCAGCGGCCCGGCTCTCGACTAGGGCGCGGGCATACGGCGGCACGCTTCGCAGGCGCGAAGCTCACGCCTATGTCGCGGCGCGTGACCATCAAGACGTTGCTGGTCAACCAGCAACGGGCCAGCCCGCAATCACTCGCCAAGCACCTGCGCTACATCGAGCGCGACGGCGTGGGCCGCGATGGCGAGCCGGGCCAAGCCTACGGGCCGCTGACCGATGCCGCCGACCTCGACGCCTTCAAGGAACGCTGCGCCGACGATCGGCACCATTTCCGCTTCATCCTCTCGCCGGAGGACGGCGCGGAGCTGGAAGACCTGCGCACCTACACGCGGCACCTGATGGGCCGCATGGAAGCCGACCTGGGCACGGGCCTCGATTGGGTAGCCGTCAACCACTGGAACACCGACAACCCGCATACGCACATCGTCGTGCGCGGGCGCGACGACACCGGCAAAGACCTCATCATCGCGGGCGACTACATCGCCGACGGGTTCCGCCATCGTGCCGCCGAACTGGCGACCGAACGGCTGGGGCCGCGCACCGAACTGGAGATCCAGCAGACCTTGCGACGCGAGGTGGATCAGGAGCGGTGGACGAGCCTGGATCGCACCTTGAAGCGCGAGGCCGGCGATGATGGCCTGGTGCATGTCGAACGGCTCAATGAACCCCGACTGCAACGCCAGCGCTTGCTGCTGATCGGCCGCCTGCAACGCTTGCAGCTCCTGGGCCTGGCTGACGAGATGCAGCCGGGCACCTGGGCTGTCCATGCCGATGCCGAAAAGACCCTGCGCGCCCTGGGCGAGCGTGGCGACATCATCCGCACCATGCAGCGGGCCATGCGCGGCGAGCCGCGCGAGCTGGCGGTGTTCGAGCCGGGCCAAGATGCTGATGGAGGTGGCCGAACCATTCTCGGCCGCGTGGCAGCGAAGGGGCTGGCCGACGAGCTGCGCGACCGGGGCTATCTGGTCATCGACGGCGTGGACGGCAAGGCCCACTACGTCGCGCTCAACGCACACGATGAACTGGCGAACTATCCGGCCGGCGCCGTAGTGGAGGTGAAGGGATCGGCCGACGTGCGCGCAGCCGACAAGAACATCACCGCACTGGCGAGCGGCGGCCTATACCGCACCGACCATCACCTGGCCGTCGCGCAGGGTCAGGCCGTGCCGGGCCGTGATCCGCAGGAAGTCGTCGCGGCCCACATCCGCCGACTCGAAGCCCTGCGCCGCGCCGGCATCGTGGAGCGCGTGGCCGAAGGGCTATGGAAGGTGCCGGACGATCTGCCCGAGCGTGGCCATCAGTACGACGCGCAGCGCCTGGGCGGCGTGGCCGTGGAACTGAAATCGCACCTGCCCATCGAGCGGCAGGCCCGCGTCATCGGGGCTACCTGGCTCGACCAGCAACTGATCGGCGGCGGCTCGGGCCTGGGCGACCTCGGCTTTGGCGGCGAGGCCAAGCAGGCGATGCAGCAGCGCGCCGACTTCCTGGCCGAACAGGGACTGGCCGAGCGGCGCGGGCAGCGCGTGATCCTCGCCCGAAACCTGCTGGGCACGCTGCGCAGCCGCGAGCTGGCGCAGGCCGCCAAGGACATCGCCGCCGAAACCGGCCTGGAGCACCGCCCGGTGGCCGACGGCCAGCGCGTGGCCGGCATCTACCGCCGCAGCCTCATGCTCGCCAGCGGTCGGTATGCGATGCTGGACGACGGCATGGGCTTCAGCCTGGTACCGTGGAGGCCAGTGATCGAGCAGCGGTTGGGGCAGCCGCTTGCGGCGACAGTGCGTGGCGGAACGACCTCATGGGAAATCGGGCGTCGGCTTGGGGTTTCTTTGGGCTAGTCACTTGAGGCTATGTGCCCCATGAACATGGCCCCTGCGCGTCGCCGGTTCGTGCAGATGGCGCGATGCTGAGGACAGCTCGGTCAAGATGCCGCACTGGCTGGCCTGCTGGGATTCACGGCAGCGTTCCCGCAAGGTCTTGAGCTGTCGTTCCAACGCTTTCAATTCCTTGATGCGGGTAGCCACATGGTCGATGTGCTCGTCGAGCAGGTCGTTCACCTGGGCGCAGTTCTCGTGCGGTGCATCCTTGAAGCGCAACAGAACCCGGATTTCATCCAGCGTCATGTCCAACCCCCGGCAGTGCCGGATGAAGGACAGCCGGTCAACGTGTTCTTCTGCGTACATGCGGTAGTTGCCATCCGTACGGGCCGTTTCGGGTAGCAAGCCTTCACGCTCGTAGTACCGGATCGTCTCTACCTGGGTATGTGCGGCCTTAGCCAGTTCGCCGATTTTCATGAGTTCATCTTCAGCGGTCGCGGGTTTTTCTCCAAGGCTCATTGTAGGCGCTTGACTCTGTAGTGGGTACAGGGTTTCCAATCTGACTGAAAAGGAGAATTTCATGAACTCTGCCCACCAACGCCAACACGCCGACGCTGCCTGCTGCGGGAGTGGCTGTGCAACAGTGCCTGTGGCGCCCGAGCCAACAGCGTCTGATGCAACGACTATTGGGCCGCAACGCTTTCGCATAGAAAACATGGACTGTGCCTCAGAGGAGTCGGAAATCCGCCGGGCGCTGGAAGGCATGGCGGGGATTCGCAGCCTGCGATTCAACCTGGGGGATCGAGAGCTTGCCATTGCCGCCGATGACCACGCGCTGCCCGAGGCCCTAGAAGCGATCCGCAAAGCGGGTTTCAAGCCAGAACCCCTCGGCGCGAAGAATGTCCAGCGCTTCCGCATTGCGAATATGGACTGTGCCTCGGAGGAGTCGGAAATCCGCCGGGCGTTGGACGGCATGGCGGGAATTCGTAGCCTGCAATTCAATCTGGG
>NZ_QAIM01000108.1:0-11535 GCF_003061035.1 Acidovorax sp. HMWF018 | reverse complement strand
GAATCGATGGTCGCAGCGGCATTGCCGTGTCGGCATGTTGGCCCCACGACACCTGCCCGCGCACCGGCTGCAGGGGCCAGCGGTGGTTCAGCAGGGCTAGGCTGCCTGCGCCTGCGGCAATGACCACCGTGGGGGCCTCGGCCAGCACCTGGCCTTGGGCATCGAGTGCCTGCCATGTGGCGGCGGCGGGGCATTGGGCAGTGGCCGGTATCTCCACACGCCGCAGCTGGGCCACCGCGCAATTCCCCTGCCATTGAATGCCGGGTTGGCCCAGCAAGGCCCTGGCCAGGCGCGCCGGGCGCACCCAGCCCGCCTGGTGGTGCCAGCAGGCAGTCGCGTCAGGCGGCAACTGAGCGGCGGCCAGGGCAGCAGATGGCGCAGGCTCGCTCCAGGCGGCGCCCGGCCCTTGGGGCCATTCGGGCGACAGACCTGGGCTGCCGTCGGTGCGGTGCTCCAGCACGCCGCAATGTGCCCAGTCCACCCCCTCGTTCAGCAGCCAGCGGGCCTGCTCCAGCGTGGTGCGGATGCCGCTGCGCGACAGGCGCGACAGCACACTGTCGTCGGGCGACACATGGGGCGCAAACACGCCAGCGGGCAGGGCGGATGCGCCTGCGGCGGGCTCGGCGGCCAGGTCCAGCACAGTGACCTGCCAGCCGCGTCGGGCCAGGCTGGCGGCGGCGGCGGCACCTGCAATGCCGCCACCGATCACGATGCAGGGGCCGGGCAGAGACGGCTCCGGTGTCGCCCCGGGCTGGCGCGGGGTGCGGGGCTCCCAGCGCGGGTTGAAGGTGGCATGCAGGTTGTCGCGTTTGGGCGGCACGCCGGGCACGCGGGTCACTTCAAAGCCGCATTGCGCCAGGGCATCGCGCACGGCGCGTGCGATGGTCCAGGTGGCGAGTTGCGTACCGCGACGGCAGCAGCGCGCCACGGCCTTCAGAGTGTGCAGGTCCCAGCTTTCGGGGTTGCGCTGGGGGCTGAAGCCGTCGAGGTAGATGGAGTCCACCGTCAGGTTCTGCTGGCGCAGCATGGCCTGGGTGTCGCCCACATACAGGGTGAGCAGCACCCGGCCTTCATCAAAACGCAGGCGGTGCACGCCCGGTAGCAGGCCCCACCACTGGCGTTGCAATGCCTCAGCCAGCGGCGCCAGCTCAGGGTGGACCGAGGTGGCACGCAGCAGGTCGGCTGCACTCACGGGCCAGGCTTCTGTCGATACGAAGTGCAGCAGCGTGGGGCGCTTCGGGTCGGCGCGCCAGGCGGCCCAGGTCACCAGGAAATTCAGGCCAAAGCCAAACCCGGTTTCCAGAATGCGCCACTGCGATTGCCCCGCCCATGCCTCGGGCAAGCCACAGCCGTGCAAAAACACGCGGCGGGCCTGGGTGAGGCCGCCGTTTTCGCTGTGGTAGCGGTCGCCGAAGCGGGGGCTGTAGGGGGTGCCATCCGGCAGCCACTCGATGGGTTCAGTCATGGAAACGGCAAAAGGCCGGCGTGGCGCCGGCCTGTTGGAAAGGGAAGGCGGTTTTTACCGCGAACCGCTCCAGGGTGCGTTGCGCTGCGTCACGCGCCGGGCGGGATATATCCCGCTGCAGCGTCTGCGCCGCCGCCGAAGAAATGGTTTTGGCGAAACCACTTTTTGCAGCGCTGCACTTCGCGTCGCTCCGTTACGCGCTGGGCGGGACGTATCCCGCCGCGGCGTCTGCGCCGCCGCCAAAGAAATGGTTTTCCATCTGGCGTGCCAGGTACTGGCGGGCGCGCGCATCGGCCAGGTTCAGGCGGTTTTCATTGACCAGCATGGTCTGGTGCTTGAGCCAGCCGGCCCAGGCTTCCTTGCTCACGCTTTCCCAGATGCGTTTGCCCAGTTCGCCGGGGTAGGGGGGGAAGTCGAGGCCTTCGGCTTCCTTGCCGAGCTTGATGCATTGAACGGTGCGTGCCATGGGATGTCCTTGGTGTGGGGCGAGCGAAAAAAAAAGCTTCGCTCAGATGATTTGGATATTAAGAACTGAAATCTCAGTAGTTCCAGTTTTGAAGAGGGCCTTCCAGAATGCGTTCCATCGGTGATTTGCACCGCAACACATTCACAAAAAGAGGCCCTTCCATGAACTTTCGCCGCGACTTTATCAAGTTTCCCTTCGCCGCTGCCCTGGTCAGCAGTTTGGCCCTGACGGCATTGCCGTCGTTTGCACAGTCTGTGACGCTGCTCAATGTGTCGTACGACCCGACCCGCGAGCTGTACGTGGAGTTCAACCAGGCCTTCGCCAAGCACTGGAAGGCCAAGACCGGCCAGGACGTGACCATTAAGCAAAGCCACGGCGGCTCGGGCAAGCAGGCGCGCTCCATCATCGACGGGCTGGACGCCGATGTGGCCACCCTGGCGCTGGCGGGCGACACCGATGCGCTGCACACCAACGGAGGCTGGATCCCGAAAGACTGGCAAAAGCGCCTGCCGCACAACAGCTCGCCCTACACCTCCACCATCGTGCTGGTGGTGCGCCAGGGCAACCCCAAGGGCATCAAGGACTGGGACGACCTGGTGCGCCCCGATGTGAAAGTGATCACGCCCAACCCCAAGACCTCGGGCGGCGCCCGCTGGAACTACCTGGCAGCGTGGGAATTTGCCAAGCGCAAGTACGGTGGCGACGCCAAGGCCAAGGACTTCGTGGCCAAGCTGTACGGCAACGTGCCCGTGCTCGACACCGGCGCACGCGGCTCCACCATCACGTTTGCGCAGCGCAACCAGGGCGACGTGCTGATTGCGTGGGAGAACGAGGCCTACCTGCTCGAAAAGGAATTCGGCACCAAGTTCGACGTGATCGCGCCGTCCATCTCCATCCTGGCCGAGCCCGCCGTGTCGGTGGTGGACAAGAACGTGGACAAGAAGGGCACGCGTGCCGTGGCCGAGGCCTATCTGCAGTACCTGTACACCGAAGAAGGCCAGGACATTGCGGGCAAACATTTTTACCGCCCCGCAGTCTCTGACAAGGCCAAGGCCAAGTACGCAAAGCAGTTCCCGAAGCTGAACCTGTTCACGATCAACGACGCGTTCGGTGGCTGGGACAAGGCTGCCAAGGACCACTTTGCGGACAACGCGAGTTTCGATCAGATCTACACGCGCAAGTAAGCAGGCCCAACCGCCCCGAAGGTGGCTGGGGCGATGCTCCAGCCTCCATGGAAGAACCCTGGCCCCAACGGGCCGGGAGGGGCGTTGTTTGTCCTTTTTATAAGAAAAACAAGCTCAAGCGCTAGTCCATCATGCGCTGGTAGCTATCAAAACAGTAGTAATAAAGGAACCAACACCATGTCCGCCTTGCTCATCGCTGGCAGCCCTTCAGAGCGCTCCCGCTCCGCCGCCTTGCTCGACGCCGTGGCCCAGCGCCTGTCGGTGCGCGGCGCGCAGGTGGCTCGCGTCCATATCCGCGACCTGTCGCCCCAGGCGCTGTTGCTGGCCGATTTTGGCCATCCCACCGTGGTGAAGGCGATTGACCAGGTGGCAGATGCCAGCGTGCTGGTGGTGGCTACGCCCGTCTACAAGGCGGCGTACAGCGGTGTGCTCAAGGTGTTTCTGGATTTGTTGCCGCAGACAGCTCTCAAGGGCAAGACCGTGCTGCCCCTGGCCACGGGCGGCAGCCCGCACCACATGCTGGCGCTGGACTATGCGCTGCGCCCCGTGCTGCAGTCGCTGGGTGCCAAGAGCATCCTGCCCGGCATCTACGCCACCGACGCCCAGGTCACGCTGACGCCCGAGGGCACCTACCACGTGCAGGCCGACATTGCCGCCCGACTGGATGACGCGGTGAACGTGCTGGTCACCGAAACCCTTCGCCCATCGCCCGCCCAGGCCACACGGTTCGCGCCCGTGCATTTCTCGCAAGTGCGATGTAGCGTCTGACGGACCACGCGCCTGCGGCCCTGGCCGCAGGCGCCCACGCTCCGCCCGCCTTCCTCCTTTCCATTGTTTTCCTGGTAATGCCCGCTGAGCGCAGGCAGGGTGGGCTGTTGCCTGCTTGTACAAAAAAAGGTGCTGTTCATGTCCGGTGACGCAATCCCTCTGTCCGCACAGCCACAGGCTCCATCGGTCCTTGAAGACCGACCCCTGGGTTTGCGCGACGCCCTGCGCTGGCTGGGTGTTGCCTTGCTGGTGGTGGCTTCGCTCGTGGTCATCGGTGCCTTCTTGCTCATGCCGGTAGTGCCTGTCGCGGGCTGAACTCCCACAGTTTTGGCCTCTTTTTGCCGCCCCATTTTTCTAGAAACAAACCATCACTATGACGACACATTTCTCTCTTCATCGCCGCCAGGCGCTGCTCACCGGTCTGGCCGCCGCCGCTCTCGGCGTCATGGGGGCCCCGGCCCTTGCACAAACGACTGCGCCCGGCCGCGTGCTGCGCGTGGGCCACCAAAAAGGCTGGCTTTCCATCCTCAAGGGCCGTGGCACGCTCGAAAAGCGACTGGCCCCGCTGGGCGTGAAGGTCACCTGGACCGAGTTCAATGCTGGCCCCGTGCAACTCGAAGCGCTCAACGTCGGCTCCATCGACTTTGGCGATGTGGGCGAAGCCCCGCCCATCTTCGCCCAGGCCGCTGGCGCGCCGCTGGTCTACGCTGGCGCCACGGTGCCGCGACCCGCGCTGGAGGCCGTGATCGTGCCCAAGGACTCCCCGATCCGCAGCGTGGCCGACCTCAAGGGCAAGCGCGTGGCCTACAACAAGGGCTCCAACGTGCAGTATTTCCTGGTCAAGCTGCTGGAGAAGAACGGCCTGAAATACGGCGACGTGCAGTCTGTCTTCCTGGCCCCAGCCGACGCGCGCGCCGCGTTTGAAAAGGGCGCAGTCGATGCCTGGATCATCTGGGACCCGTTCCTCGCTGCCGCCCAGAAGACGCTGGATGCCCGCCTGCTGGCCGACGCCACGGGAGTGGTCAACAACCGTGCCTACTACTTCACCTCGCGCGACTTCGCGACCAAGAACACCGATGTGTTGCGCATTGCGATCGAAGAGGTCAACGCGATTGACACCTGGGCGTCCAAGAACAAGGCGGCTGCAGCCGCAGAGCTCTCTGCCGTTCTGGGGCTGGACAAGTCCATCACCGAGCTGTACCTGAACCGCGCGCAGTTCGGCACCGCCCCGGTCACGCGCGAGATCCTGGCCGAGCAGCAAGGCATTGCCGACACCTTCTTCGACCTGAAGCTGATCCCCAAAAAGCTCAACCTGCTGCACGCCGCGCCGGTCGATCTGCTGTAACCCCACCACCCAGACCACAAACACGTTCCAAGGAGCTTCCCATGCCTGCGCCCATGCCTTTCCCGTTGCACGCCCAGCTGCGACGCGTTCTGTGCGTCACGGCCTCCGCCTGGGGGCTGAACGGTCAGCAGCGGCGCGCGGTCTTGCGCCCGCCCCAGTTCGGCTTTGCCATCTCCTACTGATTTCGTTCGGACCTCGCTGAGATCCCGTTTTGAAAAGACCTGTCCCATGCAAATCTTCTGGTTCATTCCCACCCACGGCGACAGCCGCTACCTTGGCACCGCCAAAGGCGCACGCCAGCTCAGCCATGACTACCTCCAGCAGGTGGCGGTTGCCGCTGACAGCCTGGGCTACGAGGGCGTTCTGATACCCACCGGCCGCTCCTGCGAAGACCCGTGGGTGGTTGCGTCCAGCCTGCTTTCCGTGACCAGGAAGCTCAAGTTCCTGGTGGCCGTGCGCCCTGGCCTGCACCAGCCCGCACTGGCTGCACGCATGGCCGCCACGTTCGACCGGCTCTCGGGCGGGCGACTGCTCATCAACCTGGTGACCGGGGGCGACCAGGCCGAGCTGGAGGGCGACGGCGTGTTTCTGGACCACGCCACGCGCTACGAGCAGTCGGCCGAGTTCATCCGCATCTGGCGCGAAATCCTCACGCGCAGCCACCAGGGCGAAAGCCTCGACTACGAGGGCAAGCACCTCACGGTGAAGGGCGCAAAGCTGCTGTTTCCGCCCTTGCAGCAGCCGCACCCACCGGTGTACTTCGGTGGGTCGTCCGACGCCGCCCACGACCTGGCGGCCGAGCAGGTGGAGACCTACCTGACCTGGGGTGAACCCCCTGCCGAAGTTGCCAAGAAGGTGGCCGACGTGCGTGCCCGCGCTGCAAAGCGGGGCCGCACGGTCAAGTTTGGCATCCGCCTGCACGTCATCGTGCGCGAAACCGAAGACCAGGCCTGGGCCGCTGCAGAAGAACTCATCAGCCATGTGGACGACGTGACCGTGGCGCGTGCCCAGGCGGTGTTCTCACGCATGGATTCCGAAGGCCAGCGCCGCATGGCACAGCTGCATGCGGGTGGCGTCAAGCGCAGCCGCGCCGACCTGGAGATCAGCCCCAACCTGTGGGCTGGTGTGGGCCTGGTGCGCGGTGGTGCGGGCACGGCGCTGGTGGGTGACCCGGAAACGGTGGCGGCGCGCATCGAGGAATACGCGGCGCTGGGGCTGGACACCTTTGTGCTCTCGGGCTACCCGCACTTGGAAGAGGCTTACCGGTTTGCCGAGCTGGTGTTCCCGTTGCTGCCCGTGGGCGTGCGCGAGAAGCTCTCTGGCGGCAACCCGCTGGGGCCGTTTGGCGAGACCGTGGCCAATGACTTTGTGCCCCGTGCGTCGCAAAGCTGAATCGGCTCCGCAGGAGATATGCCATGAGCATCCAGTCCATCAACCACGTGCAACTGGCCTTCCCGGCTGGGGCCGAGGCGCCCATCCGGCGCTTTTACGCCAGCCTGCTGGGCCTGCCGGAGGTGCGCTTGCAGGCCGGTAACACGCTGCGGTTTGCTGCGGGCACCCAGCGCATCGATCTGGTGCCTACCGAGCACTGGCAACCGGCGCCTGCGGTGTCGCACCTGGCCTTCGAGGTGCAGGACCTGCCCGCGCTGCGCCACCGCCTGCTGCAGGCCGAGCTGCCGCTGGTGGAAAACCGCGCGCTGCCCGGCTACCTGCGCTTTTACGTCAAGGACCCGGCGGGTAACCAGCTGGAGTTCCTGGAGCCCGATAACGAACAGGACATCACACCATGACACAGACCACCCGAGAGCTGCAGATATCGCCTGTGGCGGACTCCGTCGATCTCCCGCTCGAAGGGCCTTTGCTCCCAGCGTCGCTGGTCCGCTTTGTGGCCAATGTGGCGCAGCGTCTGCTGCCCTGGGCCGTGCCTGTAGGGCTCATCGTGTTGTGGCAGATCGCCTCTTCTTCGGGCTGGCTTTCCACCCGCGTGTTGCCTGCACCGCTGGAAGTGGTGAAGGCAGCCTGGACGTTGGCCCTGTCCGGCGAGCTGTGGACCCACGTCAAGGTCAGCGCAGGCCGGGCGCTGGCGGGTCTGGCCATCGGGGGCGGGCTGGGATTGCTGCTGGGCCTGCTCACCGGCTCGGTCAAGCTGTTCGAGACGCTGCTCGACTCCACCATCCAGATGGTGCGCAACATCCCTGCGCTGGCGCTGATTCCGCTGGTGATCCTGTGGTTCGGCATCGACGAGTCGGCCAAGTTGTTCCTCATCAGCGTGTCGGTGTTCTTCCCGATCTATCTCAACACCTTCCACGGCATCCGCAATGTGGACCCAGGCTTGATTGAGATGGGCCGCACCTACGGCCTCGGGCGCTGGCAGCTGTACCGCCAGATCATTCTGCCCGGCGCCTTGTCGAGCATCCTGGTGGGACTGCGCTTCTCGCTCGGCCTGATGTGGGTGATCCTCATCGTGGCAGAGACCATTTCGGCACAGGCGGGTATTGGCTACCTCACGATGAATGCGCGTGAGTTCCTGCAGACCGACATCGTGCTCGTGGGCATCCTGCTGTACGCGTTGCTGGGCAAGCTGGCTGACGTGTTTGCCAAGGGGCTGGAGCGCTACTGGTTGCGCTGGCACCCGGGCTACCAGACGGCTTGAGCTGCGGGGCCCTGACTCCGACATTCCTACAACGCATTCATCACGACCATGACCCTTCCTTTTATGATTCATCGGCGCACTGTGCTCGGTGCCCTTGCGGCCCTGTCCAGCGGCCTGGCTGCAGCGCAAGGCAAGCCCGAGACCCTGCGCATTGGTTTGCAGAAATCATCCACGCTCACCACCATCCTGCGAACACGGGGCACGCTGGAGCAATTGCTGGCACCGCTGAACGTCAAGGTCTCGTGGCACGAGTTCACCAGTGGCCTGCCTTTGCTCGAAGCCCTGAACCTGGGCAACATCGATGTCAGTGCCGACGTGGCCGACACCGTGCCCGTCTTCGCCCAGGCAGCCGGCGCCAACCTGACCTTCGTGGCGCAGGAATCGCCATCGCCCGCCGCCCAGGCCATCGTGGTGCGTGCCGATTCACCCATCAAGACCGTGGCCGACCTCAAGGGCAAGAAGATCGGTTTTGCCAAGGCGGCGGGCGTGCACTTCTTGCTGATTGCAGCGCTGGAGAAGTCCGGCCTGACGTTCAAGGACATCGAGCCCGCCTACCTCACGCCGGCCGACGGCCGCGCAGCCTTCGAGCGTGGCGCCATTGACGCCTGGGTGGTGTGGGACCCGTTCCTGGCCGCCGTGCAAAAGCAGTCGGCGGTACGGGTGCTGGCCGACGGGCGTGAGCTGGCGTCTTACCAGCGCTATTACCTGGCCGGGACTCCCTATGCCAAGGCCCGACCCGATGTACTCGGTGTGTTCTTCCACGAGCTGCAGAAGGCCGGTGCCTGGGTCAAGCAAAGTCCCAAGGACGCAGCCGCGCTGCTGGCACCGGTGTGGGGGCTGGATGCGGGCGTGATCGAGCTGGCCAATAGTCGCCGCAGCTATGAGGTGCGCGCCGTGGTGCCCACGGCCCTTGCCGAGCAACAGCGCATTGCGGATGCCTTTTTGGCCGAGAAGCTGCTGCCCAGGCGCGTGAATGCCCTCGATGTGCCTCTCTTCAAACCCGGAGCCTGACGCCATGAGCCAGAACGATCCCAACACAGCGCAGGGCGTGCGCCTGGAAGTGCGCAGTGTGGACAAGCGCTATGGCACGCGCGATGTCCTCAAGAAGACCGAACTCACGATTGAACCCGGCCAGTTCGTTGCGATTGTGGGCCGCAGTGGCTGCGGCAAGAGCACGCTGCTGCGTCTGGTGGCGGGCCTGGAGTCAGTCTCTGGCGGTGCGATCCGCCTGGACGGCCGGGACATCACGGGCCTGAGCGGTGACACCCGCATCATGTTCCAGGACTCGCGCCTCTTGCCCTGGAAGCGCGTGGCTGACAACGTGGCGCTGGGCCTGCCGCCCGAGCGGCGCCGCGCCGCGGCCGATGTGCTGGCGCGCGTGGGCCTGGGCGACCGGCTGGGCGAATGGCCGGCACGCCTGTCGGGCGGCCAGCGCCAGCGCGTGGCCCTGGCGCGAGCACTGGTCCACAACCCGCGCCTGCTGCTCCTGGACGAACCCCTTGGTGCGCTCGATGCACTGACCCGCATCGAGATGCACCGCCTCATTGAAGGCCTGTGGCGCACCAGCGGCTTTACGGCATTGCTGGTCACCCACGACGTGCAAGAGGCCGTGGCCCTGGCCGACCGCGTGATCCTGATCGAAGACGGCCAGATCGCGCTGGACCAGCGCATCGACCTGCCACGCCCCCGTTCGCACGGTGACGCCGCGTTTGCTGCCATCGAAAAACGCATCCTGGACCGCGTGCTGCAAAAGCCCGATGGCGACCCCGCACACGAGGCGCCATGGCCAGGTGTGCCAGCGCATGGCCTGCGCTGGGCGGTGTGATTTTTCTGTTTCTCTCAACCACTGTTTTCATTTTTCAACGGACTATTCAAGGAGAACCCCATGTCCATTCAAGCCATCAACGTACGCAACCAGTTCAAGGGCAAAGTGCGCGAGATCATTCGCGGCGATGTCGTCTCCGAGGTCGATGTCGAAACCCCCTGGGGCATCGTCACCTCCGTCATCACCACCCGTTCGGTGGACGACCTGGGCCTGGTCGTGGGTTCCGATGTGGTCGCACTGGTCAAGTCCACGGAGGTGTCCATCGCCAAGCTGTGATGGAGCACTGCCCGCCGTCATCACTGGTGTTGCGGCTGAATCGCGCACAAAGCGGGCGCTTGAGGCGACCCGCTGCGTGCGGGGGGGCTGCGGTGCTCTGGATGAAGACTGCGACAGGCGAATAGCTCGTTTGGAAACGGTCGCATCGCAGGAGGGGAGGGCTGGGGGCTCATCAAGACAGCCGCAGCCCGCCTTCTTTTTGACCATCCACCACGCGCCTGTTGATGGCGCTGTTCGTATTCCAGGCCCCACAGGGGCCTGTTTTTTTTGGGGGGGGGGACGATGCACGGGCGTGGTGTAACCCCGTGGACGAAGCGCCGTTGCACTGGATGGTGAATTTATGTATGATAAGCATCATGCGAAATAGACAGCCCAATGCCCGAGCCGCCGCCAAAGAAGCGACCCATGAGCGCATCGTGTCGGTGGCGGCGCGGGCGATCCGTCGCCAGGGCTACCATGGCACCGGGGTTGCGGACATCATGAAGGAAGCAGGCCTGACGCATGGCGCCTTCTATGCGCACTTCGAGTCTCGCGAGGCCATGCTGGCCGAAGCGGCAACGCAGGCGTGCGCTCAGTCTGTGGCGACGGTGGCGGGCGCTGTGGCGGGGGAGCCCGCCTCGCAGGCGATGGCAACCGTGCTCAAAGCCTACCTTTCGCGCGAACATGTTGAGAGCATCGAAACGGGTTGCCCTCTGGCCGCGTTGGGCTCCGAAACCTCGCGCCAGTCCCCTGAGGTGCGACGCGTCTCCACCCGGCACATCAAGGAAATGGTCGATCTGATTGCGCGCCAGTCACCCCAGTGGGGCCAGCTAGAAACGCATGAGCAAGCGCTTGTCACCTTGTCCACCATGGTGGGAGCGCTCGTGCTTGCCCGTGCTGTGGACGACGCCGCGCTGTCCGACAGCCTGCGCGAAGCCGCGCTCAAGCACCTGTTGCCGGCGGAAACGGCATAACGCGGATTCACACCCAGCCTCTTCTTGATCGTGCGATGGCACGCATTTTTTTATCATTACATATGATGTTTATCATGCGAAATAACGGCCCAACCCCTGCACAGCATCTGGCGCATCATGGAGGGACGGCGTTTTTGGTGGAGCCTCGCCGGTCCGCGTGGCATTGCTGTGCAGCCATGCAATCCCTTGCAGCAAGGGAAACCCTATGAAAGCGTTTGTTCTGGATCGCTATGCCAAAAAGGGCGTACTCAGGCCTGCCGATGTTCCTGCTCCCTCCCTGCGCGACGATGAGGTGCTGGTGGAGGTCCATGCAGCGGGCGTCAACCCGCTCGACGCCAAGATCCGAGATGGTGAGTTCAAGCTCCTGCTGCCTTACAAGATGCCGCTCATCCTCGGGCACGATGTGGCGGGCGTGGTGGTGCGGGTAGGGCCGCGCGTGCAGCAGTTCAAGCCGGGGGACGAGGTCTATGCCCGGGCGGACGACTTTCACATCGGCACCTTTGCGGAGCTGATTGCGGTCAAGGAATCTTCGCTGGCCTTCAAGCCCCGCAGCCTGACCATGGAAGAGGCAGCGTCGATCCCTCTGGTGGGGTTGACGGC
>NZ_QAIM01000635.1:14834-15675 GCF_003061035.1 Acidovorax sp. HMWF018 | reverse complement strand
GTGTCGTTCACCCACCGGATTTTAGGGCGGGGGCTGCGCAGGGGTATCGGGCTGAGGTGGGGCGTGATGGGGATAATGCGCCCACCTTTTTTCCGCGCCGCGCCCAGGCCCGCCTTTTCATGGAACTTGTCACTTTTCTCATCGACTTCATCCTGCATGTGGACAAGTATCTGGAGGCGTTTGTACAGGCCTATGGCATGTGGGTGTACGCCCTGCTGTTTGCCATTGTGTTTGTCGAGACAGGCCTGGTGGTGATGCCGTTCTTGCCGGGCGACTCGCTGCTGTTCATCGTGGGCGCGCTGTGTGGTGCCGGCATGATGAGCTTTCCGCTGGCGTGCGCGGTGCTGCTGGCGGCGGCCATCTTGGGCGACCAGTGCAACTACTCCATCGGTCGCTACTTTGGCCCCAAGGTGTTCCAGTGGGAGGATTCGCGCTGGTTCAACCGCCGGGCGTTCAACCAGGCGCACGAGTTTTACGAGCGCTACGGTGGCATCACCATCGTGATTGCGCGTTTCATGCCCTTCATCCGCACGTTTGCGCCCTTCGTGGCAGGCGTGGCGGAAATGAATCGCGCCAAGTTCACCGCCTACAACGTGGGCGGGGCGCTGCTGTGGGTGCTGGGCATTGCCACGGCCGGGTACTTCTTCGGCAACTTTGCGTGGGTCAAGGAGAACCTGGACAAGATCATCTGGGCGATGATTTTTGTGCCGGGCCTGATCGCCATCTTTGGCGCCTGGCGCGCCGGGCGCCAGGCCCGCACAGCCTGACAGACAGCGAATTTGCTACAAATAAAAGAGCGGAAGGCGCATGTAAATCATGCGCCTTCCGCTCTTTTTATGCC
>NZ_QAIM01000635.1:13168-14820 GCF_003061035.1 Acidovorax sp. HMWF018 | reverse complement strand
CCGGCAGCGGCACCACCGATGGTGCCCACAGGGCCGCCGAAGATGGCGTTACCGGCAACGCCACCGACCACGGCGCCGACGCCAGTGCCGACCTGGGCGTTGGTGGGGTTGGATGCACAACCACCCAGTGCCAGGGCCGCAGTGCAGGTAGTCGCAAGAAGAATGTGACGGATGTTCATGGCGAGATTCCTTGATGGTTGTGGAGTCAGGCCGTGGTCCCCAATCCGCGGTAGCGGCTGAAGCTCGACCTGTGCCTCTACTGTGGCTGCCCGGCCGCGCGGTGGCTGTAGGCAGGCAAGGGTGCTGGGTGTAGGACAGGCGGCACAGGAGGAACTAAGGGTTTCCCTGCGCCTGTCGCTGTTGCCAACCGGGTTGCGCAGGCAGATCATTTCCTTGTCATACAAAACTTACACAAGGACACGCGATGACCCAGCACATCCAGCAAGCCGGCCGGGGCGGCGTGGGCACCCAGCTGACGGTGGCGCAGCAGATCGGGTTGATTGTGGGCGTGGCGGTGCTGGCGCTGGTGGTCGTCCTGGCGCTGAGCCTGGTGCGTGTGCAGCGCCTGGGGGCCACGGTGGATCAGCTGGCCACCGAGCAGGTGGAGCGGCTGCAACTGGCGCTGCGCTGGCGCAGCAACATCGCCGTCAATTCCACGCGTGTGTTCTCCATCGCCCAGACCGAGGGCGATGACCTTCAGAACTATTTCAAGGAGGCAGTGGCCGCCACCACCGCCGACACCAGCAAGGTGCAAAAGCGCTATACCGAGCTGGAAAACAGCCCGGAGGGCCTGCGCATCCAGGAAGAGCTGGCCACCATCCGCAAGTCGTACCTGGAGTCGCGCGACAAGTCGCTGGAGCTGAAAAAGGCGGGTGACATGGCCCAGGCGCGCGCCTATGCGCTGGGCACGTTTGCGCCAGTGCTGGACAAGTACAACGCCGTGGCCGACAAGATGGTGGATTACCAGGTGCGCCGCTCGGCCGAGCAGGCGGCCGAGGCGGCAGAGCTCATCCAGTCCTACCGCATGACCGTGCTGGTGGCGGGTTTGGCAGGGCTGGCGCTGCTGGTGGTGCTGTCGTGGGTGGTGGTGCAGCGCATCCGCCGCTCTCTGGGGGCGGTGAGCGCGGTGGCGCAGCGCATTGGCGAGGGTGACCTGTCCCAACCCATCGAGGTGCAAGGGCGTGGCGAGGTGGCCGAGATGATGCGTGCCATGCAGGGCATGCAGAGCTCGCTGGTGCGCATCGTGGGCGACGTGCGGCACAGCAGCGACAGCATTGCCACGGGCTCCAGCGAGATCGCGATGGGCAATGCCGACCTGAGCCAGCGCACCGAGGAACAGGCCAGCAACCTGGAGGAAACGGCTGCCTCCATGGAAGAGATCACCAGCACCGTGAAGAACAACGCCGACACCGCGCGCAAGGCGGCCACGCTGGCCGGCTCGGCTTCGCAGGCGGCGGTCAAGGGCGGCGAGGTGGTGGGCCAGGTGGTGACCACCATGCAGGTCATCTCGGCCGCGTCCCGAAAGATCACCGACATCATCAGCGTGATCGATGGCATTGCGTTCCAGACCAACATCCTGGCGCTGAACGCGGCGGTAGAGGCAGCCCGTGCCGGCGAGCAGGGCCGTGGGTTTGCGGTGGTGGCCAGCGAGG
>NZ_QAIM01000635.1:10608-13158 GCF_003061035.1 Acidovorax sp. HMWF018 | reverse complement strand
GCCCAGCGCAGCGCCGAGGCGGCCAAGGAGATCAAGGCCCTGATCGGCGCCAGTGTGGAGAAGGTGGAGAACGGCACCCAGCTGGTGAGCAACGCCGGGCAGAGCATGGAAGACATCGTCGCCCAGGTGCAGCGGGTGAGCGACCTGATTGGCGAAATCTCCAGCGCCACGGGCGAGCAGACCATCGGCATCAGCCAGGTGGGCGAGGCGGTGATGCAGCTGGACCAGGTCACCCAGCAGAATGCGGCCCTGGTGGAGCAGAGCGCTGCGGCGGCCGACAGCCTCAAGCACCAGGCGGCGCGGTTGTCAGAGATCGTGAGCGTGTTCCGGCTGGGGCGCTGACCGCCTTCAGCGCCGCACGGTCTTCACCCCCCTCAGGCCTTCGGGGCCCGGAGTGCAAAGAAGCCAACGCAGCCAAAGAGGCCTCAGGTTTTCTCCGCAGGCTTGAGGCACATCGTCACCAGCAGTGACGCAGGTTCTACCGCCTTGAGCGAATGCAGCGCGCGCGGTGCCAGGTGCACAAAGTCGCCGGGATGCAATTGCTGCACGCCCAGCTCGCTCGCAAACTCCACCACGCCCTCGATGCACTGCACGGTGGCCTCGCCGGGCGTCTGGTGTTCTTTCATGGATTTACCCACGGGCAGGACCACCCGCATGACTTCGAGCTGGCCGGCTTTGAGGACGGCGGTGGTGACGGTGTCGGCCAATCGTGCTCCCAGGGGACGCACGCTGACGATCTGACCAGATTGGGCGTGGGGCAGGGCCATGGCAGTTCTCCTTGCTGGCCAAGGCGCGGTGCGCGCCCGGCCGATGCAGGCTACTGTGCCTGCAGTTGGTAGTGCGCGCAAGGTGGGCTGGCCGTCCCGCGCGCGATGTCCCTGCCTGCCTACACCGACCGGCTGCGCGCCAGTGGCGGGTTCTTGGCAAAGTAGCGCGTGATGCCGCGCATCAGCGCGTCGGCCAGCTGCTCCTGGTAGGCGCTGCTGCGCAGGCGCTTTTCTTCTTCGGGGTTGCTGATGAAGGCGGTTTCGACCAGCACGCTGGGGATGTCGGGCGCCTTGAGCACGGCAAAGCCCGCCTGCTCCACGCGCGGCTTGTGCAGCTTGCCCACGTTGCCGATCTCCCCCAGCAGCACGGTGCCGAGCTTGAGGCTGTCGTTGATCTGCGCGGTGGTGCTCATGTCCAGCAGCGCGCGCTGCACATGCTGGTCCTTGGACTGCACGTTGATGCCGCCCACCAGGTCGGCCTGGTTCTCCTTGTTGGCCAGCCAGCGGGCGGCGGTGCTGGAGGCCCCGCCCTGGCTCAGCGCAAACACGCTGGCGCCGCGCGCCTCGGGCGTGGTGAAGGCATCGGCATGGATGGAGACGAACAGGTCGGCCTGCACGCGCCGGGCCTTTTGCACGCGGGTGCCCAGGGGCACAAAGTAATCGCCATCGCGTGTGAGGTAGGCGCGCATGGGGTTGCCGCCCACGGTGGTGGCGTTGATGCGGTCGCGCAGCAGGTGGGCCACGCGCAGCACCACGTCTTTTTCGCGGGTGCCGGAGGGGCCGATGGCGCCGGGGTCTTCGCCCCCGTGGCCAGGGTCGAGTGCCACGATGATGATGCGGTCGGTCTCGGTGGCTGTGGGACGGTTGCCAGGTCGTGAGGGCGCGGCAGGGGCGGCGCTGGGCGCGGGTGCTGCGGCCACCACGGGCGGCTGGGCTGTGGTGCCGGACTGCGCGGGGCCATTGGCGCGTTGCGCGATCAGGTCGCCCAGCGGGTCGTGCTCTGCGGCGCGGGCTGTGGCCGGTGCGGGCGATGGCGCAGGCGTGGCGGCTGGGCCGCTGGCATCGCGCAGGCGCTCGGCAATCAGTGCCTCCAGCGGGTCCACAGGCGCTGCGGGGTACAGGTCAAACACCAGCCGGTGGCGGTAGGCGGCGACGGGTGGCAGGGTGAACACCTGCGGCATGGCGGGCTGCTTGAGGTCCACCACCAGGCGCACCACACCCGGTGCGTTCTGGCCCACGCGGATGCCCGCGATGTTGGGGTCGTCGGGTTTGACCTTGGCCACCAGTTCGCGTAGCTCGGGGCTCAGGTCGATGCCCTCGATGTCCACCGCCAGGCGCGGCGGTGAGGTCACGAAGAACTGCTTGGCCACCAGCGCGCCATCGGACTCGATGGTCACCCGCGAGTATTCGGGTGCGGGCCAGACGCGCACGGCCACGATGGTGGCGCCGCGTGCAATCTGCTGTGCGCCCAGCAGCAGCACCAGGCTGCTGGCGCGCAGCACGGCACGGCGCGATGGCTGGGAAGCGGCGTGACGGTCGGGCAGGGTGGGTTCGTTCACGGTGTCTCAGAGAGCTTGCAGCAGGCTGCGCCCCGTGGCGGTGGGGGCATGCAGCGTGACCTTCCTTTCGGTGTCATCCATTGCTTCAATGTGGATAGCAAGGTCTGCAAGCGGGGTAAGCGCTGCGGCCTTTTCCGGCCATTCTGCCACCTTGAGACCGGGGTTGGCAAAAATGTCCCTGAAACCGGCGTCTTCCCACTCGCGCGGATCGTCAAAACGGTAGA
>NZ_QAIM01000635.1:8733-10598 GCF_003061035.1 Acidovorax sp. HMWF018 | reverse complement strand
CCACCGCGTAGGTGGGGCTCTTGATGCGGCCCTGCACGCCCAGCGCGCGCAGCAGGTGGCGCACCAGGGTGGTCTTGCCCGCGCCCAGGTCGCCGTGCAGGGTCACGAAGGCGTTGACCAGCAGGGGCTGGGCGGCCAGGCGCTGGGCAAAGGCGGCGGTGTCTTCCTCGCTGTGCCAGGTGAAATGGCGCGTGGTTTCTGCAGGGGGGGGGGCCGCAGCATCGGTGCCGCTTTCTACAATCTGGCCGGTATGTGGTGCAACAGTCAACTCGTTCCTCAAATGCAGGAGTGGGCCCGCGAGCTGGGATTTTCCCAAATCGGCGTGGCGGGGGTGGACTTGTCTGCGGCCGAGCCGGGTCTTGCGGCCTGGCTGGCGCAGGGCTTCCATGGTGACATGCATTACATGGCATCCCACGGCATGAAGCGCGCGCGCCCGGCCGAGCTGGTGCCCGGCACTGTGAGTGTGATCACGGCGCGCATGGATTATTTGCCGCGCGATACGGCCAGGGATGCGCCCGGGGGCTGGCAGGTGGCCGAACTCTCACGCCTTCAGCGCCCGCACGAGGGCATCGTCTCCGTCTACGCCCGGGGCCGGGACTACCACAAGGTGCTGCGCGCCCGTCTGCAAAAGCTCAGCGACCGCATCGCCGAGGCCATCGGCCCGTTTGGCCACCGCGTGTTCACCGACTCCGCGCCGGTGCTGGAGGCCGAGCTGGCCGCGCGCAGCGGCCAGGGCTGGCGCGGCAAGCACACGCTGGTGCTCAACCGCGAGGCGGGGTCCATGTTCTTCCTGGGCGAGATTTATGTGGACATGGCGCTGCCCCAGAGCGAGCCCGTCACCCCGCACTGCGGCAGCTGCAGCGCGTGCATCGACATCTGCCCCACACAGGCCATCGTCGCGCCGCACCGCGTTGACGCGCGGCGCTGCATCTCGTACCTCACCATCGAACACGCCGGGCCCATCCCTGTGGAGCTACGCCCGCTGATGGGCAACCGCATCTATGGCTGCGACGACTGCCAGCTGATTTGCCCCTGGAACAAGTTTGCGCAGGTCAGCCGCCTGCCGGATTTTGACGAGCGTAAGGGCCTGTCGGGCCAGCAGCTGGTGCACCTGTTTGCGTGGGACGAAGCCACCTTTTTGCGCATGACCGAGGGCGGCCCCATCCGCCGCATCGGCCATGAGCGCTGGCTGCGCAATGTGGCCGTGGCACTGGGCAATGCGCTGCGTGCCACGGGCGATGGGGCCTTGCGCGCTGCGCTGCAGTCGCGGGCCGAGGATGCCAGCGCGCTGGTGCGGGAGCATGTGGCCTGGGCTCTGGACGCTGCTTGAGGGCGTTTTTGGAAGAAATAGCCTGGTGGTGCTAGTGCAATATGCCTTGGCAGCTATCAAAATAGGAGTGGTCGCCGTTGCTCCGGGTCCTCACTGCACCAGCAGCCCCGTCTGCCGCAAGGTGCCCACCAGCCCCTGGGCGAACTCCGCATATCCGGCAGCGTTGGCGTGGATCTGGTCCGACCGCAACCGCTCTTGCGCCAGCACGCTCGACCAGCCTTTGGCATGCAGCGGGATCTTCAGCTCTTCGGCAATCTCTTCGTACAGCGGGTGGTCGCTCAGGCGGCCGGCAGCGGCCATGAGCGACAGCTCCGGCACAGCCACCAGCAGCACCTGGGCGCCGCTGGCCCGTGCCTCGGTGCAGATGCGCAGGATGTTGGTGCGCGCGGTGGCAGCACTCTGGCGCCGCAAAAAGTCATTGCCGCCAATGCCCACGATGACCAGCGCGGGCTGGTGCTGTTGCAGCAGGCCCGGCAGGCGCGCAAGCGCCTGGGCCGAGGTGTCGCCCGACACACCGCCGTTGACCACCTTCCAG
>NZ_QAIM01000635.1:7400-8723 GCF_003061035.1 Acidovorax sp. HMWF018 | reverse complement strand
AGGCGCGCCAGTTCGGCGGGGTAGGCGGTGTCGGCCGAGGCTCCCACGCCCGATGTGAGCGAGTCGCCCAGCGCCAGCACCGTGGCGCCCGGCGGCACCGCCTGGGCACGCGGCGGTTTGCGGCCGCAGGCGACCAGACCCAAAGCGGCGACCAGACTGGCGCCCAGCAGCCGCCTGCGGTTCAGGCCCCGGCTCATCGCAGCACCCCCAGCGCAAACGGCAGGCTCACGATGCCCAGCAAGGTGGACAGCGTGACCAGCCCCGCCACATACGGCCCGTTGTAGCCCATGCGCGCCGCCAGCACATAGCAGGTCGATGCCGTGGGCAAGGCTGCAAACGCCAGCAGCACCGTGGTCTGCACGGCATCGAGCCCGAACATGCGGGCCATGCCAAATGCCACGAGCGGCTGCACCAGGTGGCGGATGGCCAGCACCGACACGCTCAGCGTCTTGCCCCGCGTGAGCAGGCCAAACTGCAGCCCCGCGCCGGCCGCCATCAGGCCCAGCGCGAGCGACGCAGCGCTGATGCGGCTGACCGTGGGCACTGCCCATTCGGGGATCTGAAAGCCCAGCAGATTGGCCACCAGCCCCGAGGCGGTGGCGATGATCAGCGGGTTGCGCAACAGCTCGCGCGCAAAGCTGTGCTGCCCGTGCCGGGCCATGGGCCACACCGCAGCCACATTGAACAGCGGCACACACACGCCGATCAGCACCGCAATCATCAGCAGGCCCTGGGTGCCTGCCAGCCGCTCGGCAATCGCCAGGCCAATGAAGGAGTTGAAGCGGAACGCCACCTGCGCGCTGGCCGCATGGTCGCGCACATCAATGTGCTTGCCCACCCAGGGCCAGTGCGGCAGGCTATAGGCCAGAGCGATGCCGATCACGCCCGACAGCATGCCCGCGCCGATCAGCCCCGACGCTGCGCCAATATCCATCGGGCTTTTGACGATGGACTGGAACAGCAGCACCGGGAACAGCAGGTAGTACACCAGGCTCTCCACCGGCTGCCAGACCGAGCGGTTCAGGGCGGTGTACCGGCAGATCAGGTAGCCCAAGAAGATGAGTGAAAAGTCGGGGAGCAGAAGTTGGGCGTAGTTCACACACCGAGAATACTTGATGCATGGCAAGCCGCCCGGGGGCTCCCGGCAGGCTGAATGGGGCCGGGGGACTGCCCACCCCCACCTTGTTTCTAGGGTTAGCCCTTATGTGGAATCCGCAGGGCGGTTTGGCGTGCGTTGGGCATACCATCTGCGCTGTTTGTTGTTACCCCGCACGAAGGAGATTTCCATGCATCGTCGTCAATGGCTTGCGCTGACCGTACTGG
>NZ_QAIM01000635.1:6191-7390 GCF_003061035.1 Acidovorax sp. HMWF018 | reverse complement strand
AGGCTACCCCAACAAGGTGATCCGGCTGGTTGTGCCCTTTGCACCCGGTGGCACCACCGACATCATTGCGCGCGTGATCGCCGAGCCGCTGGGCCGCGTGCTTGGCCAGAGCGTGATCGTGGACAACAAGGCCGGTGGCGGCGGCATTGTGGGTGCGGCCGAACTCGCCCGTGCCACGGCCGACGGCTACACGCTGGGCGTGGCCACCGTGTCCACCACCGCAGCCAACCCCGCCATCAACCCCAAGACGCCGTACAACCCGCTGACGGACTTCTCGCCCATCATCAACATTGCGGCCACCCCCAACATCATTGCGGTGAACCCCAGCTTCCCGGCCAAGGACTACAAGGCGTTTTTGGCGGAACTCAAGAAGTCGCCTGGCAAGTATTCGTACTCGTCGTCCGGCACGGGCGGCATCGGCCACCTGCAGATGGAGCTGTACAAGAACCTCTCGGGCACCTTTGTGACCCACATCCCCTACCGGGGCGCGGGCCCGGCCCTGAACGACACCGTGGCCGGCCAGGTCCCCATGATTTTTGACAACCTGCCCTCGGCGCTGCCCTTCATCAAGGAAAACCGCCTGGTGCCCATCGTCGTTGCGGCGCCCCAGCGCGTGGCGGCCCTGCCCAATGTGCCCACCTTCAAGGAACTGGGCCTGGAGCCGGTGAACCGCATGGCCTACTACGGCATCGTGGGTCCCAAGGGTCTGCCCAAGGATGTGGTGGACAAGATCAACGCCGGTGTGCGCAAGGCCCTGGAAGACCCGGCCGTGAAGAAGCGCATCGAAGACACGGGCTCGCTCGTGATCGGCAACACGCCCGAGCAGTTTGCAGAGCAGATCAAGGCCGAGTTCGCGGTCTACAAGGATGTGGTCGTCAAGCAGAAGCTGACGCTGGAATAAAAGCCACCGCCTCCGTCCCCAGCCGCCTTCGGGCGGCTTTTTTGTGCCCGTGGAGTCGAATGCCCGCGATGCATGCTATGGTTTTTGGATGCTTGCCCCCAGTCTGAACGCCATCGACACCTTTGTGGACGCCCTGTGGCTGGAAGATGGCCTGTCGCGCAACACGCTGGCCGCCTACCGGCGCGACCTGACGCTGTATGCGCAGTGGCTGGCCGACCAGCAGCCCGCCCTGGCGCTGGACGACACGGCCGAACACCACCTGCAGGCCTATTTTGCCGCCCGCCATGCGCAGACCCGC
>NZ_QAIM01000635.1:0-6181 GCF_003061035.1 Acidovorax sp. HMWF018 | reverse complement strand
CGGCGCATCACTGCCGACCCCACGGTGCGGCTGCAGGCGGCGCGCCAGCCGCTGCGTGTGCCCAAGACCCTGTCGCAAGCGCAGGTGGAGGCGCTGCTGAACGCGCCCGACCTGGGCAACCCTCTGGGCCTGCGCGACCGCACCATGCTGGAGCTGATGTACGCCAGCGGCCTGCGCGTGACCGAGCTGGTCACGCTCAAGACCTACCAGGTCGGCCTGAACGAAGGCGTGCTGCGGGTGATGGGCAAGGGCAGCAAGGAGCGCCTGGTGCCGTTTGGCGAAGAGGCGCGTGCCTGGCTGGAGCGCTATCTGAACGAGGCCCGCGGCGCCATCCTGGGCGGGCAGCAGACCGACGACCTGTTCGTCACCCAGCGCGGCAGCGGCATGACGCGCGTGATGTTCTGGGTCATTGTGAAGAAGTGGGCGCAGGTGGCGGGTATCACGGTGCCGCTGTCGCCGCACACGCTGCGCCACGCGTTTGCTACGCACCTGCTCAACCACGGCGCCGACCTGCGCGTGGTGCAGCTGCTGCTGGGCCATGCGGACATATCTACCACCACCATCTACACCCACGTGGCGCGCGAGCGGCTCAAGTCCCTGCACGCGCAGCATCACCCCCGTGGATAGCGTGCAACACCACACTGGCGTGGGCTGAGCGGCGCGCCAGACCGGTTTTCCCACACCACAACAAGGAGACATTGCATGAAAAAACTCATCACCAGCGCACTGCTGCTGGGGGCTGCCACCCTGGCCATGGCGCAGACCTGGCCCACGGCCAAGCCCATCCGCCTCATCGTGGGGTACCCGCCGGGCGGCGGCATCGACTTTGCCGCACGCACCGTGCAGGTGCCGCTGCAGGAGCTTCTCAAGCAGCAGATCGTGGTGGACTACAAGCCCGGTGCCGGCGGCATGCTGGCGGCGACCGAGCTGACCCGGGCCGCGCCCGATGGCTATACGTTGCTGCTGGCCAATACCGGCCCGTTCGCTATCGCACCGTACTTGCAGCGCAAGATGCCGTACGACCCGCTCAAGCAGTTCAGCTACATCGGCCAGATCAGCCAGGGCAGCTACATCGCGGTCACCCGGCCGGACCACCCTGCCAAGGACCTCAAGGAATGGGTGGCATGGGCCAAGGCCAACGCTGGCAAAGTGAACTTCGCATCGGGCGGTGCGGGCACCTCCACCCATCTGAATGGCGAGCTGATGAACCAGGCGACCGGGCTGGATGTGACGCATGTGCCCTACAAAGGCAGCGCCCCGGCTGTGCAGGACTTGATCGGCGGACAGACGCAGTTGCTTATCGATGCAGGGCCGGTGCTGCTGCCGCAGGTCAAGGGCGGCAAGCTGAAGGCGCTGGCAGTGACGGGCCCGCGCCGCGACCCGCAGTTGCCCGACGTGCCAACGGTCGCTGAACTTGGGCTCGGCGGCATGGAGTCCGTCGGTTTCCAGGGGCTGGTAGGCCCCGCAGGCATGCCCAAGGAGGTGGTGGACAAGCTGGCCGCCGAACTGGCCAAAGTGCTGGCGCAAGCGGAGGTGAAGGCCAAGTTTGCGTCCACAGGTTCGGAGGTACATTCTCTCGGGCCCACGGAATTCTTCAGCTTTGTGAAGGGCGAGAACGACAAGTGGGCCAAGCTGATCCGCGAGCGCAAGCTCGAACTGGATTGACGGGTAGACCGGACGGCCGCCCATCGAACTCTTCTCCATTGGCTCTCACCATGAATCTGCATTTTTCTCGCCGCCGGTTGGTGGCTGCCGCTGCGGTCGCGTTGGCGGTCTCGCCCGTCGTGGCTTCGGCCCAGGCGTGGCCCGCCAAACCCATCCGCATCATCGTGGCCTACCCGGCGGGGGGCGTGAGCGACAACATCGCCCGCGCGCTGGCCGACAAGCTGGCCATTCAGCTGGGCACCCCCGTGGTCATTGAAAACAAGGCAGGCGCCAGTGGCAGCCTTGGCGTGGACGCGGTGGCCAAGGCGGCGCCCGATGGCTACACGCTGGGCTTTGCGGCGGTCAGCCCCCTGGCGCTCAATCCGCACCTGGGCAAGTCCCCTTTCGATCCGCAGAAGGACATTGCGCCCGTGGTCAGCGTGATGTATTCGCCCGTGCTGCTGCTAGGCACGCCGGCGAGCCGTGCGACCGACTTCAAGGATCTGATCGCGCGTGCGCGGGCCCAGCCCGGCACGGTGCGATGGGCCACGTCGGGGCAGGCGTCGCTGGGGCACATCATGCTGGAGCAGATCCAGTCGGTGGCCCAGGTGCAGATCACGCACATCCCCTACAAGGGCGGTGGCCAGCAGATGAACGACGCTCTGGGCGGGCAGTTTGAGGTGCTATCGACCAACGCCGGCCCGGCGGTGCTGCAGCACATTCAGGCGGGCAAGCTCAAGCCGCTGGCGGTGGGGGCCCCGGCGCGGCTGGATTCGCTGCCCCAGGTGCCCACGCTGGCCGAGCTGGGGCAGCCAGCGGCTAATCTCTCGTCCCTGTTCGGCCTCTATGCCCCGGCGCAGACGCCCAAGACGGTCATCACACGCATCAATACTGAGGTGAACAAGGCGCTGGCGCTGCCGGACATCCGCGCCAAGCTCGATGCCACCGACAACGTGCCCACAGGCGGCACCACGGCCGAGTTCGCGCGCCAGATCGCGCTGGAGTCTGAGAACAACGCGCGCATCATCCGCGCGGCGAGCATCCAGGGCAACTGATCGTGTTCAGGGGTTGAAGCCCCCGAAACGCCACAGGCCCTGTCAAAGCAGGGCCTGCGGGCTTTTAAGGGGAAGAACGGGACTATTCTTCGTTCAGGCTCTCTGCCCAGGTCAGCGCCTGCAGGTGGGCCCAGTTCACCTGGCGGTTGGACAGGTGCAGCGCATCGGCGTTCTTGGCAAAGGCCACTTCATCGCCGCTTTCGCAGGCCTTGGTCAGCTCCAGGAACGGGGCGAACACGCCGGTGCCACGCAGCAGGGCGTCCATCACGGGTTCGGGCAGGGCCACGGACTCCAGCGCCTTTTCGAGCGGCACGCCCAGCATGGTGTCCAGCAGCGAGAACACGCCCACGACGAAAGCGTTGTCGCATTCTTCGGGCGGCAGCAGCTCGGCGGCCAGCAGCTCCATCAGGCGGCCGCGCACCACGGCGGTCTGGCCCACGGCTGGTGGCGCACCACCGGCACGCGAGGTGGTCATCAAGAGGGCCGCCCAGCGGAACAGCTTTTTCAGCCCCAGGATCATCACCGCGTGGCGGAACGAGGTGATCTCGCACGACAGGCCAAAACCCGACGAGTTGATGAAACGCAGCAGGTTGAAAGACAGGGTGGGGTCTTTCTTGAGCAGGTCTTCGATCTCCGCCGTGCTGGCCTGTTTGCGCACGAGGTTGATGAGCTGGATGATGGTGGCCTGCGAGGGGCGGATGGTGGTGGCCTTGACCAGCGAGGGATGCGCAAACCAGTAGCCCTGGAACAGCTTGACGCCCAGATCGCGCATCAACTCGTATTGCGCAGCCGTTTCGACCTTTTCGGCCACCAGCGTGGCCTTGCTGTGGGTGGTGGCAAATTTGACCAGGGGGGCCGCCAGCTCGGGCTTGAAGGCCTGCATGTCCAGCTTGATGAACGCCGCCATCGGCAGCCAGCTGGTGTAGGCGCGCTTGAGGGCCTGCTGGTCAAACGCGAGGCGAAAGCCACGTGTGCGCAGCGCCTCCAGCGTGGGCACGCGGCCTTCGATTTCTTCGGGGGTGGCGCTGTCGGGCAGCGGTGGCACCTCCAGCACCACCTTTTCGGGGTGGATCAGCTCCAGGTGGCCGCCCGAGAGGCTGTCATGCGTGCAGTTGATGAACACCGTCTTCTTGCCGACCAGGGCCTCGGTGCCCGCGTAGGACAGGGCATTGAACAGCAGGGCTGCATCGCTGGCGGCGGTGTGTGAGTCGGACGCGGTGGAGCGGTCGAACAGCTCGTAGCCATAGACCGCGCGGCTTTCGTCCACGATGGCCTGGCGCGCAATGATGGCAAGGTTCTCGTCCACGGGATCGACCACAGGCGCTGCGGCGTCCGGGGTGTCTTGTTCGGGTGTGCTCGACATGGGGTCCACTGAAATGAAGGGCTGGCGATCATTCTAGACCGCCGGGCGTTGGCAGAGAACCAAAGTCTGAACAGGGGCCGCCAGCGTGGCGGCGGTACCTGTCAGTCGCTGATGTGGTCGGCCCAGGCCAGCGCCTGGAGGTGGGCAAAGTTGATCTGCTGGCTGGTCAGGTGCAGCAGGCCGGCAGCGCGGTCAAACACGGCGTCGTCGCTGGACTCGCAGGCCTCGGCCAGGGTCAGCAGGTCACCCAGGAAGCCTTCGCGCCGCAGCAGCGCGGCCGCCACGGGTTCGGGCACGTTGAGCAGGCCAATGGCCGACTCCATGGGCATGGAGAGCATCACATCCAGCAACGAGAAGATGCCCACCACAAAGGCCTGGTCGGCTTCCTCGGGGGGCAGTGTCTCCAGTGCCAGCAGCTCCATCAGGCGCCCGCGCACCACGGCGGTGTGGCCCACCGACGACGGCGTGCCGTTGTTGCGCGACGCGGTCAGCAGCAGCGCCGCCCAGCGGAACAGCTTTTTCAGGCCCATGAGCATCACTGCCTGGCGGAAGGAGGTGATCTCGCGCGACAGGCCAAAGCCGGCGGAGTTGATGAGGCGCATCAGGTTGAAGGCCAGGCCCGCATCCTTTTTGAGCACCTCTTCGATCTCGTCGGTGCTGGCCTGTTTGCGCACCTGGTTGATCAGCTCGATGATGCTGGCCTGCGACGGCGTGAGCAGCTTGGTCTCGACCAGGGCAGGGCGGGCAAACCAGTAGCCCTGGAACAGCTGCACCCCCTGGCTGGACACCATGTCGTACTGCTGGGCCGTCTCCACCTTCTCGGCGATCAGTTCGGCCTTGCAGTGGCGGCCCGCGTAGCTGATCAGCACCGCGAGCTGGTCGGGCGCCAGCACCGACAGGTCCAGCTTGATGTAGTCCGCCAGCGGCAGCCACGGCGCGTACGCCGACTGCAGCACCGTGTGGTTGAAGGCCAGGTGAAAGCCCCGGTCGCGCAGCTCGGTCAGGATGGGCAGGCGCGTGGCGACCTCTTCGGCGGCCGCATGGCCCAGGGGCGGAATCTCCAGCACCACCTTGTCGGGGTCCACCAGCTCCAGGTGGCCGCCCGACAGGCTTTCATGGGTGCAGTTGACGAAGATCAGCTTCTTGCCCACCAGCTCCTCGGTGCCGGCGTGCGACAGGGCGGTGAACACCAGGATCACGTCGGTGGCGGCCGTGTGGGCGGCGCCGCTGCGCGAGCGGTTGAACAGCTCGTAGCCAACCACCACCTGTTGTGCGTTCACGATGGCTTGGCGCGCAATCATGGCGACCGACGATTGGTTGCCCGGCGGTGGCGCGGGCGGTGTGCCAGGAGTGACGGCTTGGGTCATGGGCGTGGGCTTGGTGTTCTTGAAAGAGGGTGCGCTGGCGCGCTGGGGGCATCGCCAAGAATTGTAGGAGCCATCGTATTCCCCTCAGATCGTCAACACATGGCTTGGTGATTAGGCCTGCTGCAGCCAGCGCAGTTCGGCGTCGCTGAAACCGGCGCTGCGTCGCGCCGACTCATTGAACGGTGGCTTCAGGCGGGGGGCTTCGTACCGCTGCACCAGCGTGCCGTAGAGGGTTTCCGGGTCCTGGCCCGCGCGCTCGCACAGCCAGCGGTACCAGTGGTTGCCGATGGCGACATGCCCCACCTCGTCGTGCAGGATCACGTCCAGGATGGCAACGGCGGCCAGGGCGTCGGGCGTGCCCACCTGGCGCAGCTTGGCCTGGATCTGCGGCGTGGCGTCGAGCCCCCGGGCTTCCAGCGTGCGAGGCACCAGGGCCATGCGGGCCAGCACGTCGTGCTGGGTTTTCTCGCACATGGTCCACAGCCCCTGGTGGGCCGGGAAGTCCCCATAGTCGTGGCCCTGGCTGCGCAGGTGGTCGCGCAGCAGCCTGAAGTGCTTGGCCTCTTCGGCCGCCACGCGCATCCAGTCCTGGTAGTAGGTGCGGGGCATATCGTCAAACCGCCACACGGCGTCCAGCGCCAGGTTGATGGCGTTGAACTCGATGTGGGCGATGGCGTGGATGAGGATGGCCCGGCCCTCGGGGGTGGCGGGCGACCGGCGGGCCACCTGGGTGTGGCGCAGCAGTTCGGGGC
>NZ_QAIM01000107.1:0-2760 GCF_003061035.1 Acidovorax sp. HMWF018 | reverse complement strand
GTTGTCTCCAGGTTGGAATGTGGACTGAGGCAACGCTGAACAAGCCTCTTGCGCCCGGCGCATCCCTGGCTCAGGACGGTCTGCAGCGTTGCAAATCCTCGCGGTAGCTACGGCTATCACTCTGGTTTGCGCCTTGCAGTCCATCCCGATCCAGGGCCCGCCGCATCGCGGAGACTTATCCAGCGTCGCCCTAAGGCGACCGACAGCGTGGAGGGAAATCCCCGGCAGCGCCCCCAAGAAGGAGCGGCTACGGATGCCCGGTGCCTTGTCGCGATCGGGATGATAACGAAAGCAAACGTTTGCGCAAACGTTTGCTAATCAGTAAAAACCCGAAGATGCAGACATTGGACTACCGGCGCAGTGGGGCGATCTGCAGGGTTTACGCCCAAGAAAAAGGGCGCCGAAGCGCCCTGGGGGAGGTGATGGAGGGCAGCGTTTGTCGCTCTGCCGCTAGGAACAACGGCCTCAGGCCTTGCGCAGCTCGCGGCGCAGGATCTTGCCCACGTTGCTCTTGGGCAGCTCGTCGCGGAACTCGATGTACTTGGGGCGCTTGTAGCCGGTGAGGTTCTGGTGGCAGTAGTTGGCCACTTCGTCCTCGGTCAGGGCCGGGTCGTTCTTGATGATGAACACCTTGATGGCCTCGCCCTGCTTCTCATCGGGAACACCAATGGCCGCGCATTCGACCACGCCGGGGCACAGGCTGATGACCTGCTCCAGCTCGTTGGGGAACACGTTGAAGCCGCTCACCAGGATCATGTCCTTCTTGCGGTCGATGATGCGGGTGTAGCCCTGCGGGTCCATGATGCCGATGTCGCCCGTGCGCATGAAACCATCGGGCGTGAAGGCCTTGGCGTTCTCTTCGGGCTGGTTGTAGTAACCCACCATCACGTTGGGGCCGCGGATGCAGATCTCGCCCGACTCGCCCTGTGGCAGGCTGTTGCCCTCGTCGTCCTTGATGGCGATGTCGATGCTTGGCAAGGGCAGGCCGATGTTGCCGCTGAACGTGGTGCTGATCACCGGGTTGTTGGTGCCGATGGCGCAGGTCTCGCTCATGCCCCAGCCTTCGATCATCGTGCTGCCGGTCACCTTCTGCCACTGCTTGGCCGTGCCCTCGCTGGCCGCCATGCCCCCGGCCTGCGACACGCACAGGTGGGAGAAGTCCAGCGTCTTGAACTGCGGGTTTTGCAGCAGCGCGTTGAACAGCGTGTTCACCGCAGGCAGCATGTGGAAGGGGCGCTTCTTGAGTTCGGCCACGAACTTCGGAATGTCGCGCGGGTTGGGGATCAGCGTGAGGCTGGAGCCCTGGCGGATGGCCAGCAGGCACAGCGTGAGCGCGAAGATGTGGTACAGCGGCAGTGCGGCAATGCTGTTGGCTTTGCTCAGGTCGCCCACTTTGGACAGCGCGGGCGTGAACCAGGCCTCGGCCTGCAGCGTGGCGGCCACGATGTTGCGGTGGGTCAGCACCGCGCCCTTCGACAGGCCCGTGGTGCCGCCCGTGTACTGCAGGAAAGCAATCGAATCCAGCGTGGCCTGGCTGGGCGCGAGCGACTTGTGCTCGCCCAGCGATAGCGCCTTCTTGAAGGTGACGACCTTGCGGCCGTTCGACAGGGGCAGGTCATAGGCAGGCACCATCTTGGCCAGGTGGCGCACGGCGAAGGTGATCCATTTGCCAAACCAGAAGCCCAGCAGGTCGCCCATGGAGGCCATCACCACATGCTTGACGGCCGTGTGGTCAATGACCTCAGCCAGCGTGTGGGCAAAGTTCTCCAGGATCACGATGGCCGTGGCGCCCGAGTCCTTGAGCTGGTGCTCCAGCTCACGGGCGGTGTACAGCGGGTTCACGTTTACGCAGGTATAGCCTGCGCGCAGCACGGCGGCCATGGTCACGCCAAACTGGGGGATGTTGGGCAGCATGATGGCCACGCGCGCACCGGGCTCCAGGCCCAGGCTTTGCAGATAGGCCCCCAGCGCGGCCGAGCGGCGCTCCAGCTCGCCATAGGTCATCCACTGGTCCATGCAGACCGAAAACGGGCTCGATGCGTGTTTGCGGAACGACTCTTCCAGCAGGTGGGCCACAGAGCGGTATTGCTCGGGCTTCACGTCGTGTGGGACGCCCGGGGGGTAGCTCTTGAGCCAGATCTTTTCCATGCGCTTGTTTCCTTGTGCTCGCCAAATGCCATTGATAGGTGGGCACAGATTGTGGAAGGCGGGCGCGTTGCGGGCTATCGGGCTTGTCCTAGGGTGTTGGCAAGCTGGGTCTCGCAGGTGACACGGTCCGCATCGAAGAGCTGGTCCATCAGCGCCCGCTCCCGTTGCTCGATCGTGGCCAGAAACTGCTCTACCCCGCCGCGCTGGCGCGCAAGCTGGCCGAAGGTGTCAAACCCGGCCTCCAGAAACCTCTGCAACGCGCCCATGCCGGCCGCGTTGGCCGGGCCCCTCATCATGCGCAGCATCATCCGCAGGCCGGGGGTGCGCGTGAGGCGCGCCAGGTCATTGCCCATGGCCAGCACGCGCTGCAGCTGCTGCGCTCGTGCATGGCGCTGGCCCACAGTGCGCCAGGCTGCGGTGTAGCGGATGGCGTCGCTGGCTGCGTTGGCTCCATGCACCAACCACGCGCGGCCCATGTCCTGGTCCAGTTCCTCGGTCTGTGCGTGCAGCACGGCCAGGGCCACGGCGGTGTTTACGACCGGTTGGGGGAACATGGTCTGCAGCGTGCCGGCGATGCGGCCAAACTGCAGATCGCGGTCGGTGTAGTCGGTG
>NZ_QAIM01000009.1:0-9368 GCF_003061035.1 Acidovorax sp. HMWF018 | reverse complement strand
CCCCAGCAGCGCATCGTCCAGATCGCGCTGGCCCAGGCCCGGCCTGTGGTGGAGCGCGTCATTGAGGCCACGCGCGTGTCCCTGCAAGCGCGCCTGGACAGTGCCCGCACCCCCGGCGAGCACCATGCGATGCAAGAGGCACGGCAGCAACTGGTGCGGCTGGCATCGGTGATGGCAGATCGCTACCCCGACGCACTGCGCAAGGCGCTGGACCAGGACACGGCACAGGGCGACGACAAGCCCACGCGGTCCCTGTTCACCGTGCACTTTGACGACCTCGAACTGATGGACGAGGCGCAGATCAACGACAGCGTGGAGCGCGCACGTGCCCGTCAGGTACTGATCTCTGCAGTGGAAGGTCCGCTGGCTGACCTGGACGCCTTGGTGTGCGCGGCCCAGGGGCTGTCCCGGGTGCAGCCGGAGCACAACCCGCTGCGCCCCGACGTGTTCTTGCAGGCTCTGCAGTCCGTGGTGTCGCAGATGCAGGTCACACCCCAGGTGCGCCACGACTGGGTAGGGCTGATGGCACAGGCATTGGGCGCCGAGCTGCGCAGCCTGTACCTCGCGCAAATCGACCAGCTCAAGCAAAGTGGTGTGAAGCCTGTGGGCTACGCCATGCGGCAGGCCACGGGCGAAGTGGTCTATGTGGCGCCGGCCGACGCCGGGGCGTCCCCCGGTTTTGCAGCCGACAACGACTTGTACGTGTCGTCCACCAGCGCGGGCGACCCGTTGCTGACGCTGGACCGCCTGCGCCGCCTGCTGCTGGGCGAGTTCAATGACGCAGCCGCCCCTACGGACATGAACGCCAGCGGCGACAACCCCCAGGAATCTTTCGCAGCCCGGTTTGACCGGGAGTTTGAACACCCGTCACAAGGTTTGCCGCAGATCGACCCACCGGCCACGGATTTCGCGATGACGGTGCCCGCGGCGTTTGAGGCGCTGCAAGAGATGAACCAGGTCGGCCAGATGATGGAGCGCCTGGGTACGCCACGCGCGCCAGCCGGCAACGATGCAGACGGCAGCCCTGCTGCCGCGCAGCGGGCACAGGCGCAGGGCCTGGGCCAGGCCTTGAGCATGGAGGTGGTGGCGCTGATGGTGGACAACATCGCGCGCGACACCCGGCTGCTGTGGCCGGTGCAACAGTTCATCCGCGCGCTGGAGCCTGCGCTGATGCAGCTGGCATTGGCCGACCCTCGCTTTTTCAGCCACAAGGAGCATGCCGCGCGCCGCCTGCTGCAGGACATCACCGACCGCAGCCAGGCCTTCAACAGCCCCGAAGCCCCTGGTTTTCAGAGCTTCATGCGCTCGCTCATGCACATCGCAGGCCCGCTGGCCACCGCCACCATCGACAGCGCTGATGACTTTGAACAAGTGCTGCAGCAACTGCACACCAAATGGGCCGAGAAGGACCAGGCGCTCAAGCAGGAGCGCTTGCGCGCCATCGAGGCCCTGCAGCACGCAGAGCAGCGCCATCTGCTGGCCGCACAGATATCGCGCGAGATCTGGCTGCTGCCCGACATTGGCAAGGTGCCGGACGCCATCTCGCGCTTTTTGCTGGGCGCATGGGCCCAGGTCATGGCGGAGGCGCGTCTTTCGGACAAATCAGGCACGACCGACCCGGGCCGCTACCAGGAATTGGTGGACGCGCTGATCTGGAGCGTACAACCCGAACTGACGCGCGCCAACACGGGCCAGCTGGCTCGCCTGCTGCCCAAGCTGCTGGCCAAATTGCGCGAAGGTCTGGCGTCCATCGACTACCCAACAGACCGCACAGAGGCTGTTTTTGAGCTGCTGATGCAACTGCACCAGCAGGCCTTCAAACCCGGGCCCAGGGTGGCTGCGCCAGCCCCTGCAGCCGCAGCGACTTTTGCAACGCCCACGGCAGAGCCGCAACAACCGGCGCCCCTTGATGACGACGACCCCTGGGTTGCGCCCTCCGAAGCGAGGGAGTCCGGCTACATCGATATCTCGCAATCGCCCGAGAGCGAGGGCGCAGACACGGCCCCCGAGGCTGCTCCCAGCAGCGCTGCGCCCCTGCCGCTGCCCGCCGCCACCATCACGGTGGGCACCTGGGTCAATCTGCAGGTGGCGGGCCAGTGGGAGCGCACACAGCTGTCCTGGATCGGCTCGCACGGCAACCTGTTCCTCTTTACCAGCGCCGCTGGCCGCACCCAATCGATGACCCTGCGGCTGCTGGACCGGCTACTGCAACAGGGAGCGATGCAGGTGCTGGCCGAGCACACCGTGGTGGACAACGCCCTGGACGCCGTCGCTCAGACAGCCATGCAAAACAGCGTGGAAAGCAGGCACTGAAGGCCGCTTGCACAACAAAAGTGGTCAAACACGGCAGACGGTGATACCCTGTCTCCATCACTCCAAGGCTTTGCAGAATTCAGGGGAATTTGTCAGGGCCTTAGCCCGCTTTGGCGGGCTTTTTTAATGGGTTTCCGCTTTGGCGGTTTTTCTCTAGGCGCCCCGCCCAGGAGGACTTTTTTGGCGTGTCGAACAGCCGCAACCACTGTGGCTCAGTGAGCGCTCGTGGCAGGAAGGGTGAGCGTCGCCCGCAAGCCGCCAAGGCCTGCGGGCTCCAGATCCAGCCGCCCCCCATACAAAGCTGCCAGGTCCTGCACGATGGCCAAGCCCAGTCCCGTGCCGGGCACGGTTTCATCCAGGCGCACGCCGCGTTCCAGCGCCTGATCACGTTGCGCGGCATCAATGCCGGGGCCGTCGTCTTCCACCGCAACCACCAGTTGGGGCTGCGCAGCGCCAGATCCGGCGGGCAGCAGTTGCATCTGCAGCCGCACCGCAGCCTGCGCCCACTTGCAGGCGTTGTCCAGCAGGTTGCCCAGCATTTCCTGCAGGTCCTGCGCCTCGCCCGCAAAGAAAAGCGGCACTGCTGACGGCTCGACACTGATATCGAGCAACCGGTCCGCATGCACCTTGTTCATCACGCGCACCAGCCCATCCACCACCGGCTGCAGCGGCGTGCGCTGCCCGGGCAAGCGCGCAGATGCCGCCACCCGCGACCGCGCCAGGTGCCAGTCGATGTGCCTGCGGGCCACCACCACCTGCTCTCGCACCAGCGCCGCCAGCTCCGGGTCATCAGTGGGCGGTTGTGTGCGGGCCGCGTTCTCCAGCACCGTGAGGGGCGTCTTGAGCGCATGGGCCAGGTTGCCCGCCTGGGTGCGTGCCCGCTCCACCACCTCGCCATGCCGGCGCAGCACGGCGTTAAAGTCGTCGACCAGCGGCTGCACTTCCGCAGGGAAGCTGCCTTGCAATTGCGAAGCCCGCGCTTCTTGCACATCCTGCACCGCGCGCTGTAGCGCCTGCAGGGGCTTAAGCCCCACCGCCACCTGCGCCCAGGCGGCGGCGACCAGCAGCAATAGCAACACCGCCAGCGACAGCCCCAGCACGCCAGTGAACCGGGCCGTGGCTGCCTGCGTGGCCTGCAGGTCGGCGGCCACAATCAAGCGCCAGCGCGCTGCATGCACGCCCTCGGCGCGCACCGTGCGCTCCAGCACCAGCAAAGGCACGCCCTGCGGGCCTGTCATCTCGTGCACATGTACGGTGCCATCGGCCAACGCATCCACCTGTAGCGCCAGGCTGGTGTCCCACAACGAGCGCGAGCGCAACACCCCCGCCCGCTCGCGCCCGTCAGGCGCCATGGCATCCACCTGCCAATACAGGCCGGAGTAAGGCTTGAGCCAGCGCGGGTCCGACAGCGCCTCGGCAGCAATCACCGGCTGCCCCTGGGCGTCAAACTCCAGCCGCGCCGTGATCTGGTCCAGCTGCAGCTGCAGCGCAGCCTGAAACTGCTGCTGCACATGCTCGCGGAACAATCCGCTCAGCACCAGCCCAGCGAGCACGATGGCCACGGCCGCACCCGCCAGCGTGACGGCCAGCAGCCGCACCCGCAACGACCGAGACCAGTGCACGGGCGGAGCAGGTGGCACGGCCTGCGCGCTCATGGCGGCACCAGGCGGTAGCCCATGCCACGCACGGTTTCGATGCGGGCCGAATCCGCCGGGGCAGCCGACGAAGCCGCAGGAGGCAACATCTTCTTGCGCAAGCGCCCCACAAAGACCTCGATGGTGTTGGAGTCCCGATCAAAGTCCTGCGCATAGATGTGTTCGGTCAGCTCCGCGCGTGACACCAGCACGCCAGGCCGGTGCATGAGGTAGTCGAGCACCTTGTACTCATGCGCTGTCAACGTCACCGGCTGGCCCGCACAGGTCACGCGGCCACTGCGTGTGTCCAGCGACCAGTCTCCACACTGCAGCACGGCCGACGCTTGCCCGCTGGCGCGGCGGATGAGTGCACGAAGGCGCGCCAGCAGTTCTTCGAGATGAAAGGGCTTGGTCAGGTAGTCGTCGGCACCGGCATCGATGCCTGCGACTTTTTCGTGCCAGTTGTCGCGCGCGGTGAGGATCAGCACCGGCATGTTGCGCCCCTCGGCCCGCCACCGCTTGAGCACCGTGAGCCCGTCCACCACCGGCAGGCCCAGGTCCAGCACCACGGCATCCACTGCCTCGGTGTCGCCCAGAAACTGTGCGTCGCGCCCGTTATCTGCCTCGTCCACCGTGTAGCCCGCGCCGTGCAGGGCATTGCGCAACTGGGCGCGCAGCAGCGTGTCGTCTTCTACCAGCAGGATGCGCATGGAGGTGTCGTGGTCGGAAGGGTGTCAGCGATTGTCACGGCTTCGCTGCTGATCTTCGCGCGATTCTCGGGATCGCACACGCAGCACCTCCGCCGTGCGCGCATCGAGCTTGACCTTGGTCAACTGCCCGGCAGGCGTCAGCAGCTTGATCTCGTAGATCCAGCGCTCGCGCTCCTGCTCCAGCTCCACTTCCAGCACCTGGCCAGGCACCTCGCGCTGCAGGCGATCGAGCACGACCGGCAGTGGCAGCACCTGGCCCGCCTGCACGGCCTGCCGGGCGCGGTCGTGGTCTTCCTTGCCGCTGGCCCACGCGGACGGCACGGCCAGCGCGGCAGCCCACAGCACACACGCCGCCAAGCACATGCACCGGACACGGCGGCCCGCACAAGCAGAGTGGAAGGAGAAAGGCATGGGCGCATTGTCCTGCGCGATATCTGAACGGCCGATGAACAGCCCTTTCACGCGCCGTTCAGGCGGGGATTTCAACAATGGCTGCACAAGCGATGAAACCCACAAGGACCACAGCATGACTTCCCTTCGCACCCTGACTCTGACGACGCTCTGTGCACTTGCAGCCACCAGCATCAGCCACGCCGCTGACACCACCGCTGCCCAGCAGCTCGCCCACTGGAGCGCACAGGCCGGCAGCCCAGGCAATGCGGACAAAGGCAAGGTGTTCTTCAACGCACGCCATGGTAGCGAATGGTCTTGCGCATCCTGCCACGGCACACCGCCCACCACACAGGGCAAACACGCCAGCACCGGCAAGTCGATTGCACCCCTGGCTCCGGCCTTCAACCCCAAGGCATTCACCGACACCGCCAAGGTGGACAAGTGGTTCCGCCGCAATTGCAACGACGTGGTGAGCCGTGAATGCACAGCGGTGGAAAAAGCCGACGTGCTGGCCTACCTCAATGCCCTCAAGCCCTGAGACCGACACCATGCAAAAACCAGCCCAATTACGCCCTGCGGTCCTGGCCGCCGCTGTGTGCGCACTGACCCTGCTCTCACTCTCCAGCGCCCATGCAGACAGCGGGCGCGCCATGCCCCGCAACGTGCCCAGTGCCTACACACAGGAATGCGCCGCTTGCCACACCGCCTACCCGCCTGGCCTGCTGCCCGCAGCATCATGGAACCGCGTGATGACGGGCCTGGACAAGCACTACGGCACCGACGCATCGCTGGACGCCGCCACCGTACGCCAACTCAACCAGTGGCTGCAGGCCCACGCAGGCACCTACAAGCGGGTGAACGAGGAGCCACCCGAGGACCGTATCACCCGCTCGGCCTGGTTTGAACGCAAGCACCGAAAGATCGAACCCACCACCTGGAAGCTCGCCAGCGTGAAAAGCGCTGCCAACTGTGCGGCCTGCCACACAGGCGCAGACCAGGGGCAGTTTGACGAACACAACCTGCGCATGCCGGCGGGGCTCGATGTCCGCTCTCGCCGCGCCTGGAACGACTGAGAGCGGTGAACAGAACTCTTCTGGCGTCGTTGCTGTGTCTTGTCGTACTAACCGTACTGCCTGCGACACAGCGCCTAGCCAGAACCGCTTCGCTGAGCCCTGTTCGCCGCTCTCGATCTGCATTGAATCTGATCTGTATCCGGTCAAGGAACATACGATGAACAACACACCTACCCTCCATCCCGCCGATGCCTCGGCGCAACCCGCCCCCGCCAAGGCTCCCAGTCGCCGGGTGACCGATGCGCCCACGCGCATGTTCCACTGGCTGTTTGCACTGTGCTTTGCGGGGGCCTACGCCACGGCCGACGGCGAACACTGGCGGCTGCTGCACGTCACGCTGGGCTACACCATGGCGGGGCTGCTGGGCTTTCGACTGCTGTACGGCATCTTCGGGCCGCGCACCTCGGGCCTGGGCCTGCTGTGGCGCAAGCTGACAGGAGCGCCCGCATGGCTGCGCACATTGCCCCAGGCCGCATCGGTCACGCAGATCAACTGGCGCCAGGGCCAGAACCTGCTGATGGCGCTGGCCATTGTGTTGCTGCTGGCGCTGGTGGTGCCCCTCACGCTCAGCGGATATGCCACGTACAACGACTGGGGCGCTGCGCTGGGTGGCAACTGGATGGGAGAAGCGATGGAAGAAGTGCATGAGTTCTTCGGCAACGCCCTGCTGTTTGTGGTGTTGGCCCACATCGCGCTGATTGCAGGGTTGAGCCTGCTGCGCCGCAAGAACCAGGCACTGCCCATGCTCACCGGCCGGGTAGAGGGCAAAGGGCCGGACCTGGTCCCGAAGAACCGCACCTGGCTCGCGGCCCTGCTGCTGATCGCAACCCTGGCCTTTGGCGCCTGGCAGTGGCAGCAGTCGCCCAGCGGCTGGGTTGCCAACGGCACATCGACCGAACGCCAACGGCACCACGATGACGACTGATGCAGAGCCACCGAACACGAAGGAACCGCCCTATGAAAATCTACATGTGTGCCGTCTGCGGCTGGATCTACGACGAGGCTGCGGGCCTGCCCGACCACGGTATCGCGCCCGGCACCCTCTGGGTCAACGTGCCCGACGACTGGCGCTGCCCCGAATGCAATGTCGGCAAGGCAGACTTTGTGATGTGCGAAGTGTGAAGAAGGCGGATGGGATGCGGCGCACTGCGCTCCGTCAGGGCTGCTGACACCAGCGCGCGGTATAACTGTTACACCGCTGCGACCCTCCTTGCAACGCAGCGTCACGCCCCACATGCCCACTACCGACTCCCCCACTGGCCTCGACCCGGCACTGGCCGCCCAACGCCTGCGTGAAGAAGGCCCCAACGAACTGGGCATCAGCCAGCGCCGCACGCTGCGCGACATGGCCTGGGACGTGGTCACAGAGCCCATGTTCCTGCTCCTGCTGGGTGCAGGTGCCATTTACCTCGCCATGGGCGACGCGCACGAGGCAATGATCCTGCTGGGCTTCGTGGTCATCATCATGGCAATCACGGTGCTGCAGGAGCGCCGCACCGACAACGCGCTGAACGCCCTGCGCGACCTCTCCAGCCCCCGCGCGCTGGCGTTGCGCGGCGGTACCCTGGTGCGCATTGCAGGCCGCGACGTGGTGCGGGAAGACCTGTTGATGATTGCCGAGGGCGACCGCATCCCGGCCGACGGCACGCTGCTGCAGGCCCACGAGCTGGCCGCCAACGAGTCGATGCTGACCGGCGAATCCGAGCCTGTGGCCAAACAACCGGCGGACAAGGTGTTTGCAGGCACGCTGGTGGTCAGCGGCCAGGGCCTGCTGCAGGTGACCGCCGTGGGCCGCCACACGGAGCTGGGCCGCATTGGCCAGTCGCTCGACACCATTGCCCTGCAGGCCTCGCCGCTGCGCGAGGAAATGGCGCGGCTCACGCGCAAGCTGGTGGTCATTGGCCTGTCGCTGTGCGCGCTGCTGGTGGCCCTGTTCTGGGCGCTGCAGGGGGATGGGCTGCAGGCCGTGCTGGCAGGCATCACACTGGCAATGGGGGTGCTGCCGCAAGAGCTGCCCGTGATCATGATCATCTTCCTGGCCCTGGCCGCGCGGCGGCTGGCGGCGCAACAGGTGCTCACGCGGCGGCTCAATGCCATTGAGACGCTGGGGCAAACCACCGTGCTGTGCGTGGACAAGACCGGCACCCTGACGCAGAACCGCATGGCCGTGGCGGCGCTCTGCGTTGCGGGCCAGGAGCTGGATGTACAGAACCTGCCCGCCGCAGCGGATGGCAGCGCGCTGCCCGATGCCTTCCACGAGCTGCTCGAATACGCCGTGCTGGCCAGCGAGATCGAGCCGCACGACCCCATGGAGCAGGCCTTTCACCGCCTGGCGGCCGACCACCTGGTGGACACCGAGCACCTGCACCCCGCATGGTCACTGGCGCGCGAATACGAGCTGTCGCCCCAGCTGCTGGCCATGAGCCACCTGTGGCGCGACGGCACCTCGGCACACGACACGGTGGCCACCAAGGGCGCACCCGAAGCCGTGGCCGACCTCTGCCACCTGCCCGACGCCGAGCGCGCTGCCGTCAGCGCCCAGGCCGCGCGCCTGGCCGATCGGGGGCTGCGGGTGCTGGGCGTGGCCAAGGCCCGGCACCACACGCAAGACACCTGGCCTGACGCCCAGCACGACTTTGACTTTGAATGGCTGGGCCTGGTGGCCCTGGCCGACCCGCTGCGCCCCGAGGTGCCCCAGGCCGTTGCACAGTGCCGCCAGGCGGGCATTCGCGTGGTGATGATCACCGGCGACCACCCCCGCACCGCGCGCGCCATTGCCGCCCAGGCAGGCATCGCCAACGACCGCGTGATCACCGGCGACGAGTTGGTCCACTTGCCGCCCCAGGCGCTGGCCGACCAGGTGCGGCAGGTCAGCGTGTTTGCACGCATCAAGCCGCACCAGAAGCTGGCACTGGTCGAAGCCCTCAAGGCCCAAGGCGAGGTGGTGGCCATGACCGGTGACGGCGTGAACGACGCCCCGGCCCTCAAGGCTGCACACATCGGCATCGCCATGGGCCAGCGCGGCACCGACGTGGCGCGCGAGGCTGCGGCCCTGGTGCTGCTGCACGACGACTTCGCGGCCATCGTGCTGGCGATTCACCGGGGGCGGCAGACCTTTGCCAACCTACGCCAGGCCATGGTCTACACGCTGGCGGTGCACGTGCCCATCATTGGGCTGGCGCTGCTGCCGGTGCTGTTTGGGCTGCCGCTGGTGCTGGCGCCGCTGCACATCGCGTTTCTGGAAC
>NZ_QAIM01000106.1:0-7556 GCF_003061035.1 Acidovorax sp. HMWF018 | reverse complement strand
GCGGGAACATCCTGGAGCGCAAGCGCCCCGCTGCGCGCAGCATCGGGATCGACATTGACCGCGAGGTGATCCAGGCGTGGCAGCAGCTCGACGTGGACGGCCTGGAGCTGCATTGCGGTGATGCGGTGGCCTGGCTCGAAGGCCACGCCTTCACCGGCCGCGAGTTCGTCTATGTCGATCCGCCCTACGTGATGGACAGCAGGCGCGGCGGCAAGCTGTACCGGCACGAATACGACGACGCCGACCACGTGCGGCTGCTCGACGTGCTGGCCGGCCTGCCCTGTGCTGTGATGGTGTCGGGCTACGACTCGCCGATCTACGACAGCTCGCCTCTGGCGACCTGGCGCACCATCGAGTTCAACGCGATGACGCGCGGCGGCATTGCGATTGAACGGCTCTGGATGAACTACCCCGAGCCGGACGCCCTGCACGATCTGCGCTACCTGGGCAACAACTTCCGCGAGCGCGAGCGCATCAAGCGGAAGAAAGCCCGCTGGCAAGCGAAGCTCGCCAAGCTCGACCCACTGGAGCGGGCGGCGATCATGGAATGCCTGCGCGAGCTGGAAGCGGTCGAATAGGTCACGCCTCGGACTGCACCTGGTTGTGCAGCGCCCATACCCGTTTCACCTGGCTTTCGCTGCATCCGGCCAGCCTGGCCGCCTCCGGGATGCTGTGGCCTGCGGTACGCAAGGCCACGATCCGATCATGCACCTTCGTGTTCGGCTTGCGGCCGGTGAAGCGCCCGGCGTTCTTCGCCAGCTCGACGCCTTGCCGCTGCCGCTCGCGGCGATCCTCGTAGTCGTCGCGGGCGATCTGCAAGGCCAGCTTCAAAAGCATGTCCTGGACGGACTCCAGGACAACCTTTGCAACGCCCTTGGCCTCGGCCGCCAGGTCGGATAGATCGACCACGCCAGGGACGGCGAGGCGTGCGCCCTGCGCGCGGATCGACGCCACCAGGCGTTCGGCCTCGGGCAGCGGTAGCCGGCTGATGCGGTCGATCTTCTCGGCAACCACGACTTCACCGGGTTGCAGGTCGCCGATCATGCGCAGCAGCTCGGCGCGATCGGCGCGTGCGCCCGATGCCTTCTCGCGGTAGATGCCGGCGACGTAGAAGCCGGCGGCCCGCGTGCTCTCCACGATGGCGTTCTGGCGGGACAAGTCCTGCTCGTCGGTGCTCACGCGCATGTAGATGCGCGCCACCTTGAAGCTGACGCCCTGCGCCTGGTGCTCGGCCGGCGTCCGCATGATGCGGTCGGCACCTTCCACCAGGTCAGCGCCACCGACGCGCAGCGGCGGCGTCTTGGCGAGGGCCTGGCGCACTTCGCGGGATTGGCGCGGCATCGCGGCGATCTTGGTTTCCTGGGCGGTGCGCGGCGTGATGATCGCGCTGCGCTTCGCCGGCTTCTTCCCTGGGAAGTAGCCGTTGCGGCTGGTCATGGGGTCGTCTCAGAAAACGGAAAATAAAGCACGCTAAGCGTGCGTGGAGGCTGGCACCCAGCGGTACAGCGTCGGAATGGACACGCCGAGGTTCTTGGCCACGTCCTTGGGCGGCACCCCGCTGGCCAGCAGCTTCTTGGCCGACTCGATCTTGCTGTCGGTCATCTTCGGCTTGCGGCCGCCTTTGCGGCCGAGCTGCTTGGCGACTTCCAGCCCGGCGCGGGTGCGCTCGACGGTCAGCTCGCGCTCCATTTCGGCAAGGCTCGCCATGACGTGGAAGAAGAACCGCCCGGATGGTGTGCCGGTGTCGATGGAGTCGGTGAGGCTCCTGAACTGGACACCGTGCTTGTGCAGATCGCCGACCAGATCGACCAGTTGCTTGACCGACCGGCCCAGCCGGTCGAGCTTCCAGACGACCAAAGTATCGCCTTCGCGCAGCATTTCGAGCGTCTTGGCCAAGCCAGGCCGGTCTGCCCGCGTGCCACTCACCTTGTCCTCGAAGACCTTTTTACATCCGGCCTTGCTCAAGGCTTCGCGTTGCAGCTCCAGGTTCTGATCCTGCGTCGAGACGCGCGCATAGCCAATCAACATGGCTTGTCTCGCGCCCGGTCGATGCGTTCCTGCATCGCCTGCATCACTTCTTCGTGGGTGTACGATCTGGCGTTGGCGTCGGTGGCTTGCCGCAGGGCTTCCTCAACCTCGCGCGTCATCCGCTCGTAATCCTCCGGCCACAGCGCTTGCTCCATGCGCAGCGACGCCTGACCCAGCAGGTGCAGCAGGCTGAACAGCCGCATGTCGTTGGTGGCGACGATGCGCTCCCGAATCTGCTCCTGAATAGCTTCGCTAGCCCGATGCGCTTGTGGTGTGGCAGTCCCCTCGTAGTCAGCGGGGAATTCCGCTTCCTCGGCAATCCTTGCCCAGGCGCTGGCCAGCGCCTCGATGGTTGACGTGCTCATTTCCGCCGCTCCTGTGCTCTTTGGCGAATCAACCGGCCAAGGGGCCTCGACGCGAAAACCAGCAGCATCACGCCTATCGGATACCAGGTCGAGAAGACCACCAAGGCATCGAAGGCTGGCCGTCCGGTGTTGGTAGGCAGTACGGCGGTCACAGCCATCAACCCGCCGACCGTCCAGATGATGCGCCACACGTAGGGCATCACGCGGGGCACGTAGCCGTCATCGAAAGCGGTCTGGTAGTAGCGGCGCAGGCCGCGCTCGGCAAGCGCCTGGCGCTGCCGCTCCGACAGCGCATCCGTCCGGCCATACCAGCGCCGGAATGGTGGACAGCGCAGCAGCAAAGGGGTGAAGAGGATCATCACCGCCACGATCGCGACACCCCACGCCATGACGGCGCCGGCATCGGGCCGCTTGGCGTTCTCGATCACGGGCGCGAAGACGCCCGGAGCACCGATCATCCAGAACAGCGCAATGTGCTGATGGAAGGAGAGCTTCATTTGCTCATCCACTTGCGCAGCAGGCGCTTTTTCAGGGAGGCGCGTTCTTGCGGGTTGCGTCCCTTGTGATTGGCGATGCGATCCGCCGTGGCGGCCTGGCGCTTGACGGGCCAGTAGGAGCGGCCATCCTTGCCCATCGACCAGACGCTGCTGGCCTGGTTTTCCAGCAGGGGCAGATGGGCGCTCAGGGCTTCGGGCGACGCGCTGGTCAGCGCCGTGCGCTCACGGGTGCGCCAGCGCTGATGCCAGAGCTTCTTGTCCTCGCGCTCGCTGCCGCAGGTCGTGTGCCCGACGATGGGTGTTTTGCGGCGGCTGCGGCTCATAACGTAGTGGTCTCCAAGAACATTCAGGACTGATCCCAGGCGTCGATGGTCAAGACCTGATCGGCAGGACAGGCGGCTACGCGGTCGGGAACTGGATGGTGTTCAGTCTCATGCCGACCCCATTCGATTGATCGCGTCGCTTGCGGCACGCTGCGACGCAAGGAGGTTTGCGACCTGGTTTAGCAGCCGTGTCCGCTGCATGTCTGTTACCTATCTCCCCGACCGCTCATTGGACCAACTCCAGAGATTGGGCTCTATCGCTCAGCCAATACGAAACCGGCATTGGCTGATGCCACAACCGAGACGAACACAAATGGCTCGGTACCTGTATTTCGCGCCCCGTGCACTTGGCCCGGTCTTGCCACGGCTATCTCACCTTCCCTGAGGGCACGAACAATCCCATTGCCCTGAAAGTAATCAGCCATTCCCGACAAAACAGTCCACGTGTCTTGGCCGTGAGGATGAATGTGAGCCGCAATTTCCTGCCCGGGATGGACATGCCAAACCACGATAATTGAGTCTCGGGTTTCAAGCACAACGGAACGAATAGGCTCGCCTTCGGACGGCTGAACATACTCGGCTACAGAAAATATTCTCGATTCAACAGTCATCGGAGATCCCTCTTTCACAGTGCCCCCAGACAGGCTGGATATGAGTTCTAACTCGAATTTGAACGGGAGGCTGGTCGTGCGGTCGTGCAGTTGCCGATGAGCGTGTCGGCTGCTGCCTCCTTGCCCACCAGCGAACTCACGTCCGTTGCGGCCATCCAGAAGGTCTTGCCCGAGCGCGGCTCATAGGTCGCGGGATCGAACACGCCAGAGGGGCCGAACATCGGCGGCTTGATTGGTCATGGCTCCATGCCTTTGTCGTTACGGTCTTCATCGTCGGCATCCTGACGCACGGCGGGCAATTGCTGGAGCAACGCCGGCAGCCATTCCTGTACCGTCTCCCACACCACATCGAGGTTGATGTCGAAATAGCCGTGAGCCATGCGATTACGCATATTGCGCATGCTGCGCCACGGCACGTCGGCATGCGCCTGGGTGAACTCGACGTAGCCATCCATCACCTTTGTGGCCGCCTCGCCGATGACGATCAGGCTCATGATGACGGCCTGCTGGGTGCGCTTGTCGGCCAAGAAGTCGTCCTTGGCCATCCCTTCCACGAAGCTGCGCGCATCGGTTGCGGCCTGCTGAATGTGGTCGAGGTAATCGGGCAGGCGGTTCTCGCTCATATCGGTTGCGCCTCCGCGAGCACCTTGGCCCGGAACTTCGGCGGCAGGTCGCCGGGAGTCAGCAGATCGACGTCAACGCCGAGCAGCGATTTCAGTTCTTCTTCCAAATCGCCCAAGTCCAACAACGTGGCACCGGGCAGCGCATCGACCAACAGGTCGAGGTCGCTGCCATCCCGGTCGGTGCCATGCAGCACCGAGCCGAAGACGCGCGGGTTCGCGGCGCGAAAGCGGCCTACCGCTTCACGCACTGCGCTTCGCTTCATGTCAAGCACAACAGACGGTCGCATGCGCATCCTTTCTTATCGAAACTCGTTGAGATGATATGCAATCAAGAATAGAATTTCAAGAACTATTTTCGAGAATCGCAATGCCTTGATTCCCGTGCCGCGCCTGTGAATTTCACCCGCTCGACGAGCGCAACACCGACGCCGCCTACGCCAAGAACCGGCGAATCGACCTCAAACTCACGAACCGCTGAGCGACGCGTCACCGCGCTGCTGCGCCAGCCAGTCGCGCGGGGCGCAGCCCATGCGCACGCGGAAGGCGCGCGCCAACGCGTTCGGGCTGCCGTAGCCGACGCGGTCGGCCACCACCGCCACCGGACGCCCCTGCTTGAGCAGGGTGCAACTGACGTTCATCCGCCAGTCGGCCAGATAGTCGCCCGGCGTGACGCCCACCGCGTCTTTGAACGCGGCGGCGAAGCGCGCGCGTGACATGCCCGCCTGCGCCGCCAGCGCCTCGAGCGACCACGCGGTCTGCGGCGCATCGTGCATGGCGGTTATGGCGCGCGCGAGTTTCGGGTCGGCCAGTCCCGCCAGCAGTCCGGTGGCGCCAAGCCGCCCATCCATCAGATAACGCAGCAACTGGATCAGTAGCAACTCGCACAAGCGGTCGATGGCGGCCTGCCGACCGCACTGGTCGCGCTCGGCTTCGGCAAACAGCAGCTCTAGCGTCGGCCCGAGGCCGGGCAAGTCCGCCAGCGGAATCAGCAGCATCGACGGCAAGGCCATGGCCAACGGATTGCCCGTCGAAGCGCCCAGATCGACCTCCGCACACAACAGCTCAGCGGTATCGCCGGGGGCGGCGACAAAACGATGCGACGCCACGCGCGGATAAAACAGCAGGCTCGGCTCGGTAACCAGCAGATCTTCATGCACGGGCGAACGCGCCGTAATCGGGCCGCGCCGCACCAGATGGATATAGCCATGCGGCGCCGCGTAATGATGCTGCCCACAGAAGGCGCCGCTGTGAAAAACGCGCGCCGAAAGCGAGTAGTGCCGGAGCAAGCCGGCCAGTCGATCCGCCATTCCACTCTCCATATAAGACGATAGGTTACGTATTTGATACTTTACGTGCCATATCGTACCAAACAAAGGGCGATCATGCCCACGTGCTCTTGCACCTCACCCACTACGGAGATAGACATGACCCAAATCGCCCCCCTGACCATCGACACCGCTGACGCCGCTACCGCTGCCACACTCAAGGCCGTCAAAGCCAAGCTCGGCGTGGTGCCGAACCTGCTCGCCACGCTGGCCCACGCGCCGGCAGCGCTCAACGGCTACCTCGGCCTGTCCGAAACGCTGGGCACCGGCCGCCTGAGTGCCACCCAGCGCGAGATCGTTGCGCTGGCTGCCGGTCAAGCCAATCGCTGCCAGTACTGCCTGAGCGCACACACCCTGATCGGCAAAGGTGCCGGACTGTCGGCAGAGGCCATCGCCGCGGCCCGCACCGGCCAGGCGGCCAACGCACTTGACGATGCAATTGCCGGCTTTGCCCGCGCGCTGGTCGAGCAACGCGGCGTGGTGTCGGCCGACGCCATGGCCAACTACCGCCGCGCGGGGCTCGACGACGGCCTGATACTGGAAGTGATCGCCAACATCGCGCTGAACACGCTCACCAACTACACCAACCACATCGCCGACACCACGGTGGATTTCCCCGTGGTCGCCGTCTGATCTCCATAGGCATATAAGGAGAACACAACGAAAATCGCACTCATCGGCGCTCTGCTCGCCAGCGCCCTCGTCCTGCCACTGGCCGTCACGGCCGGCGACTTTTCGCCCTATGTGGACAGCCAGGGCGGCATCAGCCGCCCCACAGACTTCCGCACAAACTTCGTCCACCTGGGCTCATATGCGGTGTTGGACGAAAAATCCGCCTCTCGCGGCCTGCACGATGTGTACACCGAAAAGGCCTCGGCCGAGCACTACCGCAAGACCGGCAAGTTCCCGGACGGCGCCACGCTGGTGAAAGAGATCCGCAAGCTCGAAACCAGCGCCATGACCACCGGCGACCCTGTGGTCTGGGGTTCCGATGCGGCCGTGTGGTTCGTGATGGTCAAGGACGCCAAAGGCCGTTTCGCCAGCAACCCCTTGTGGGGCGACGGCTGGGGCTGGGCGCTGTTCAAGGCCGACGCCCCCGCCAAGAATGTCGCCGTCAGCTACGCAGCCGACTGCATGGGCTGCCATGTGCCGGCGGCCAAGACCGACCGCGTATTCATCCAGGGCTATCCGACACTGACCCAGCACTGACTTGCTTGTCACTTTCAGAAGGCGACAGCACGAAATATCAAAAGTCGACCGCACGGTCTTTTCTGACGTTGGAGTCGCCTCAGAAAACGGAAAATAAAGCACGCTAAGGCGTAGTTCCCTCGGGCTACACCGCGTCCGCACTGCGCGGTTCTTTCTTCCCTTGCAGTGACGCAATCAGCGGGCAGGAAACGTTCCCCTTCCGCGCATGGCAGGCGCACACCAAATCAGACAGCACGGCCTCCATGCGCGCCAGGTCAGCCATCCTCTCGCGCACGTCCTTGAGCTTGTGCTCGGCCAGGCTGCTGGCTTCCTCGCAATGGGTGCCATCCTCCAGCCGCAGCAGCTCGGCGATCTCATCCAGGCTGAAGCCCAACCGCTGGGCTGATTTCACGAAGCGCACCCGCGTTACATCCGTCTCGCCATAGCGGCGAATGCTGCCGTAAGGCTTGTCCGGTTCCGGGAGCAAGCCCTTGCGCTGATAGGGGTCTCCTCGTTTTCAGTGCAATAAGTGACGGTACGCAAAGCTAGCACTGGCGCGGGGGTGGTCTGGGTAGACCGTTGATTTCATTGACTTT
>NZ_QAIM01000634.1:0-1351 GCF_003061035.1 Acidovorax sp. HMWF018 | reverse complement strand
GCGGCGTCGGTGTTGGCGGCAGAGAAAAGGAAGTGGGCGGTCATAGGGGCCTCCTGGGCATCGGCTGGCCAGGCTGCCCGCGCACGGGGTGCTACGGAAGGCAGGGGCCATTTCACCCCTGGAACTATAGGCAGATGACCCGGACGCAAAACCCGGAACTGCGCATCCATTTGCCACTTCTTCGCGCTTTAGAAAAAGGGCGCGGTTTCCATAATCGAGCCACGCCAAAAGCCCCCCGGGGATGGCGACTTTGCAACCGACGGTGTGAGGCACACATGCTTGACAAGATGACCAACCAGCTGAATTTTCACGGCAACGCCCTGGTGCTGCGCGGTGAACGCCAGCGCGCCATCGCCAGCAATATCGCCAACGCCGACACGCCGGGCTATGTGGCTCGGGACTTCAAGTTTGGCGATGCGCTGCGCGAGGCCACGGGCGTGACATCTTCGGCCACCGGCACGCCCGGCGCGGCCATCACGCGGCTGGCCACCAGCGGCTCGTACGGAACCGCGGGCACCACCGATCCGCACCACATTCCGCTGCCCACCGTGAATTCCAGCACCAGCATCGACCGGCAAGGCGCTCTCGGCTACGCCGTGCAGACGCAGCCCAGCCTGGACAACAACTCGGTGGACCTGGACCGCGAGCGTGCCAACTTCGTGGACAACGCCGTGCGCTACGAAGCCACGCTGCGGTTCATCAACGGCAACGCCAAAACCATGCTCAGCGCCATTCAGGGCCAATAACCACCCAGCCCAGCAGCGCAGAAAGCGAGCCACCCCATGTCCATGTTCTCGATCTTCAATGTGTCCGGCAGCGCCATCAGCGCGCAGTCGCAGCGGCTCAACGTGGTGGCCAGCAACCTGGCCAACGTGGATGCCGTGGCCGGTCCCGACGGTCAGGCCTACAAGGCACGCCAGGTGGTGTTCCAGACAGCGCCGATGGGCGCCGACAGCTCTGCGGGCGTCAAGGTCAGCGGCATCAGCGAAAGCAATGTGCCGGGCCGCCGCGTGCACGATCCCAGCCACCCCTCAGCAGACGCCGAGGGCTACGTGACCCACTCCAACGTCAATGCCGTGGAGGAGATGGTCAACATGATCTCCGCCTCGCGCTCGTACCAGAACAACGTCGAGGTCATGAACACGGCCAAGTCGCTGCTCCTCAAGACCCTGCAGATGGGCCAGTAAGGCAAGAGCCTGCTCCAAGAAGGACACCACCATGATTCTCAGTGCCACCAACGCCCCCACGGTGACGGACTCGTCCAGCACCAAGGCCAACGCGTCCACCGACCCGGCTGCCGCGCAAGACCGCTTTTTGAAACTGCTGGTTGCGCAGCTGAACAACCAGAACC
>NZ_QAIM01000633.1:2970-4698 GCF_003061035.1 Acidovorax sp. HMWF018 | reverse complement strand
AGTTGCAGTCCGCCTTTGCGGCCAAACACCTGCTGTTTGCGCACGCCGCCATTACCGATGTGCGAGGCCAGCAGCTGGTGCATGACCAGCGGATTGCGCGTGCCGGTTTTGGGGTGGCGCAGGCCAGTGAGGCCGACACCCGCATCCGCCTGCAGGACTGGACGCTGGAGCGCAGCGACACAGCGCGCGGCAAGTCAGACTTTGCAGCCAGCCGCTACACCACCCACATCGTGGGCAGCGATTTTGGGCTGGACCTAGTGTTTGACAGCACCCAGCCCGTGCTGCTGCAGGGGCAGCAAGGGCTGTCCCGCAAGGGGCCGGACGCCGAGCAGGCCAGCCACTACTACAGCCAGCCCCAGCTCGCCGTCAGCGGCACCTTGCAGGTGGGCAACAAACGCATGGCGGTGACACCCGACACGGGCCGCGCCTGGATGGATCACGAGTGGAGCGAGGCACTGCTGCACCCCGACGCGCAGGGGTGGGACTGGATCGGCATGAACCTGCACGACGGCAGCGCGCTCACGGCATTCCGACTGCGGCGGGCCGATGGATCAGCGCTGTGGGCTGGGGGATCATGGCGGGCACCCGGGCAGCCGGTGCAGGTGTTTGGGGCGCAGTCTGTGGCGTTCACCCCCATGCGGTGGTGGACCAGCCCACGCAGTGGCGCGCGCTACCCGGTGCAGTGGCAGGTGGAAACGCCCGCAGGCAGCTTTGCAGTGAACGCGCTGCTGGACAGCCAGGAGCTGGACAGCAGCGGATCGACGGGTGCGATCTATTGGGAAGGGCTGTCGGACCTGATGGGTGCCACAGGCCAGCCCGTGGGCAGGGGTTACCTGGAGATGACTGGATACGCAAAGCCGCTGCGCCTGTGAAGGCTGCAGCGGCTTGATGTCAGAAAGATACCGCCAGATCGGGCGGCGTCACCCCCTCAATGCTTGGCGGAGTTGCCTGCGCGGCGCTGCGCCAGCCAGGCAATGATCTCGCCCATGATGCCGCGGCGGAAGGCCAGCACGCAGATCACGAAAATCAGGCCCGTGACCATGGTGACGGATTCGCCCAGGGTCTTGAACCATTCCACGCTGGTCAAGGCGGCCAACAGGTTGCCGAATTCACCGATCTTGTTCTCCAGCAGCACCACCACAGCCGAGCCGATGAGCGGGCCCGACAGCGTGCCCAGGCCGCCTACCAGGGTCATCAGGATGACCTGACCCGACGCGGTCCAGTGCACATCGGACAGCGTGGCAAAGCCGAGCACCAGGGTCTTGAGAGAGCCTGCGAGGCCCGCCAGAGCCGCCGACAACACAAAGGCCAGCAGCTTGAAGCGGTGCGTGTCATAGCCCAGCGAGATGGCGCGGGGCTCGTTCTCCTTGATGCCCTTGAGCACCTGGCCAAACGGCGAGTGAATGGTGCGCACGATCAGCAAGAAGGCTGCGACCACGATGACCAGGGCCACGTAGTACATGACGAGGTCGCTTTGCAGATCGATCACGCCAAACAGCTTGCCGCGCGGCACACCCTGCAAGCCGTCCTCACCACCCGTGAAGGGGGCTTGGAGACAGGCAAAGAACAGCATCTGCGCCAGCGCCAATGTGATCATGGAGAAGTAAATGCCCTGGCGGCGAATGGCCAGCCAGCCAAACAGCAAGCCCAGCAGCGCGCCACCGGCGGTGCCGAGCAGCAGACCCACCTCAGGCGTCAGGCCCCACACCTTGATGGCGTGGCCAGCCA
>NZ_QAIM01000633.1:0-2960 GCF_003061035.1 Acidovorax sp. HMWF018 | reverse complement strand
CCGCATGGCCAAAAGACAGCAGGCCGGTGTAACCGAGCAGCAGGTTGAACGCGGAAGCAAACAGTGCAAAGCACATGAGCTTCATCACGAAGACGGGATAGGCGCCGAGAAAAGGCGCGGCAATGAGGGCCAGCAACAGCAGGCCGTAACCAATGGTGGCAGTGTTCTTGGAATTCATGCTGGCAGCCCCTTATTTTTCTTTGCCGAACAGGCCGGCGGGGCGAATGAGAAGAACGATGACCATGATGACAAACACCACGGTGGAAGACGCTTCGGGGTAGAACACCTTGGTGAAACCTTCGATCACTCCCAGGCCCAGCCCGGTCAAGATGGAGCCCATGATGGAGCCCATGCCGCCAATCACCACCACGGCAAACACCACGATGATCAGGTTCTGGCCCATGAGCGGCGTGACCTGGTACACGGGGGCGGCCAGCACACCGGCAAAAGCAGCCAGTGCGGCACCAAAGGCGTAGGTCAGGGTCACCATCACCGGCACGTTGATGCCGAAGGCTTCCACCAGGCGCGGGTTTTCAGTACCGGCGCGCAGATAGGCGCCCAGCTTGGTTTTTTCGATCACGTACCAGGTGCCGATGCACACCACCACCGAGGCCACCACCACCCACGCACGGTAATTGGGCATGATCATGAAGCCGAGGTTGGTCGCGCCTTCCAGCAGCTCGGGAGTGTCGTAGCCCAGGCCCGACACGCCATAGATGGAGCGGAACACGCCTTCGATCAGCAGGGTCAGGCCCAGCGTGAGCAGCAGCCCGTACAGGTGATCTAGCTTGTAGATCCAGCGCAGCAGCAAGCGCTCGATCAGCACCCCGAACAGCCCCACCAAGAGCGGCGCCAGCACCAGCATCAACCAGTAGTTGATGCCGAAGTAGTTCATGGCCATCCATGTCAGCAATGCCCCGGTCATGAACAGTGCACCGTGCGCAAAGTTGATGACGTTGAGCAGGCCAAAGATCACAGCCAGCCCCAGGCTGAGGATTGCGTAGAACGATCCGTTGACCAGCCCCAGAAGGAGCTGGCTCAACAGGCCGGGCAGTGAGACACCAAAGATTTCCATGGGAGGCAGCAGCAGGTGGAGAGAGTTCAGGTCAGAGGGCCACACCGGGACCGGCGTCCCGCTGGGACAGCCAGGCCGGCGTGGGCCCTCTCAGGGGTTTACTTCCAGAGCGGGCACTTGCTCTCGGCCTTGGTGGTGAACACGGAGTCACCAGGCAGCTTCTTGATCAGCTTGTAGTAGTCCCAGGGCTTGGTGGACTCTGCAGGCTTCTTCACTTCCATCAGGTACATGTCGTGTACGTAACGGCCGTCGGCGCGCAGCTGGCCCGAGCCGAAGAAGTCGTTCATCTTCATGCCGCGCCATGTGGTCATGACCTTGTCGGCGTCCACCGACTTGGCGGCTTCCACGGCCTTGAGGTAGTTCATGGTGGCCGAGTAATCAGCCGCCTGGATTTCGGTCGGCATGCGCTTGGTCTTCTCGAAGAAACGGGCCGAGAACTTGCGGGTCTCGTCGTTCAGATCCCAGTACCAGCTGGTGGTGAACTGCAGGCCTTCGGTGTTGCGCAGGCCCAGGCTGTGCACATCGGAGATGAAGATCAGCAGGCCGGCGAGCTTCATGCTCTTGCCGATGCCGAACTCCTTGGCAGCCTTGATGGAGTTGATGGTGTCACCACCTGCATTGGCCAGGCCCAGGATTTGCGCCTTGGAGTTCTGTGCCTGCAGCAGGAAGGACGAGAAGTCGGACGCGTTCAGCGGGTGGCGCACAGCGCCCACCACGTTGCCGCCCTTGGCCTTGACCACGGCGGTGGTGTCGGCTTCGAGCGCATGGCCGAAGGCATAGTCTGCCGTCAGGAAGTACCAGCTCTTGCCGCCGCCATCCACAATGGCCGAGCCCGTGCCCTTGGCCAGTGCCACGGTGTCATACGCGTAGTGCACGGTGTACGGTGTGCACTGGTCGTTGGTCAGCGCGGAGCTGGCAGCACCGTTGTTGATATAGACACGCTTTTTCTCGGCAGCGACCTTGGCCGAAGCAAGTGCGGTACCCGAGTTGGTTCCCCCAAACAGCATGGTCAGGCCTTGGGTATCGATCCACTCCCGGGCCTTGGAGGCTGCGATGTCGGCCTTGTTCTGGTGGTCTGCTGTCAGCAGCTCGATGGGCATGCCCAGCACCTTGCCTCCGAAGTCGTCAATCGCCATCTGAATGGCCACTGCGCCGTTCTTGCCTTCCACGTCCGCATACAGGCTGGACATGTCGGTGATGAAACCGATCTTGACCTTGTCCTGTGCGTGCGCGGCCGAGGTGGCCAGACCTGCAACGCCCAGCATCAGTGCCAGCACTTTGAGTTGTTTCTTCATGGATTTGTCTCCTGTGGGTGTGGTGGAAGAAAACGGTGGGGAAAGGGTGTGGGCGTGGCTCAGACGCCCAGCAGTTCGTTGAGCACAGGCATCTTCGCTTCCAGCTCGGCAGCGCCAAACTTCTCCACGATGCGGCCGTGCTCCATCACGTAGAACCGGTCGGCCAGCGGTGCGGCAAAACGGAAGTTCTGCTCAACCATGACCACGGTGTAGCCCTTTTGGCGCAGCATGGTGATCATGCGGGCCAGGGCCTGCACAATGACGGGCGCCAGGCCTTCGGAGATTTCATCGAGCAGCAGCAGATTGGCGCCAGTGCGCAGGATGCGGGCCACAGCCAGCATCTGCTGTTCACCGCCCGACAGGCGCGTGCCCTGGCTGTTCTTGCGCTCGGCCAGGTTGGGGAACATGGCGTAGATCTCCTGCACCGACATGCCCGGCGTGCCCGTCTTGAGGGCGGGTGGCAACAGCAGGTTTTCTTCGCACGACAGGCTGGAGAAAATGCCACGCTCTTCAGGGCAGTAGCCCACGCCCAGGTGCGCAATACGGTGCGTGGGCATGTTCACGGTTTCCACGCCGTTGATCTTGACCGA
>NZ_QAIM01000105.1:0-17719 GCF_003061035.1 Acidovorax sp. HMWF018 | reverse complement strand
GCACCTAAGCACCACCACAAACCACCCCATCGACCCCAACACTTTTGCGCTCAGGTCTCAGTAGCGAAGCCCTCGACTATAGCACGGTTTACAACGAGCAGCAGGGTAAACCCAGGGATTTGCCCGTCTCAGCCCCGCTCATGCGATTAGCGATTCAGTCCCGCAGGCCCGTCACCGCGACCTCCAAAGCATCCAGGAACAGGAAAGCCACGCTTTTTCTGGCGGTCTCCATAAGCATTGCGTCAACAGCCGTCTCGCGAACGTCGCGTAAGCTGCTGTGACTACAACCCGTACCAGTCGCTTTTTCATCGACACCAACCATGACGGATTACACCAAGGCGGCATTGGATCTTGCCCATGAGGCTCTCTACAGGACATCGCCCAACCCCCGCGTGGGCTGCGTGCTCGTCAACCACGACGGCACCATCATTGGCCAGGGGGCCACCCAGCGCGCGGGGGGGCCACATGCGGAGGTGATGGCTCTGCGCGACGCAGAGCAGAGGGGCTATTCCCCTCAAGGTGCTACCGCCTACGTCACGCTAGAACCTTGCTCACACCATGGACGTACGGGTCCTTGCTGCGATGCACTCATTAAGGCAGGTATCGCCAAGGTCGTGGCATCGATTGCCGACCCCAACCCCGCAGTGGCGGGCAATGGGTTTGTGCGCCTGCGTGCGGCGGGGGTAGCTGTAGAGGTAGGGCAAGGAGCGGAAGCATCCAGGGAGCTGAACCTGGGATTTTTCAGTCGGATGATTCGAAAAACGCCCTGGGTCCGCATGAAAGCAGCCGCCTCGCTCGACGGTGTGACCGCCTTGCCCAATGGAGCAAGCCAATGGATCACCGGTCCCGCCGCTCGTACCGACGGACATGCATGGCGCGCAAGGGCTTGCGCGGTGTTGACCGGCATCGGGACCGTACTCGCAGATAACCCACGACTGGATGTGCGGGATGTACCCACCGATCGGCAACCCGCACTCGTTTTGGTGGATAGCGAGCTAGCTGTTCCTCTGGATGCCTTGCTTTTCGCAGCGAACCGGTCGGTCTATATCTACACAGCCTTTGCACACGAGAAAAAACGCAGAGCGCTCGAAGCCCTTGGCGCCACCGTGATCACAATGCCGAATAGTGCCGGCAAGGTGGACTTACCTGCCATGGTGCAAGACCTCGGGCGCAGGGAGATCAATGAACTGCACGTGGAAGCAGGTTACAAGCTCAATGGCTCGCTGCTGCGCGAAGGACTGGTCGATGAACTACTGGTCTATCTCGCCCCCAAGCTGATGGGCGAGGGCATGGGATTGGCCCAGATAGCTCACTTGGCGACACTTGCCGAGGCACATGCCCTCAGCTTCCATACGGTAGACAGGATCGGGGAAGACCTGCGCGTCCTTGCACGCTTGCAGGGGCGCGACAGGTTCTGAAGAAATCGCTGCGTAACTGATCGCGGAATTTTCCGCCAATCAAAGTTACGCCCGACCGGCTGTCACTCCATCATGTGACTGGCGCAAAAAATCTCGCCAGAGCGCGACACGGATAATCCCGCTCTATGGCACTTATCACCTTACTGGACGCCCAACTCGCATTTGGGCATGTTGCACTGCTGGATCACGCCGGCTTTTCCCTGGAGACCGCTGAGCGGGTTGGCCTGATTGGCCGCAATGGCGCGGGAAAGTCTTCCCTTCTCAAAATCCTGGGAGGACTTGCCAAGCCGGATGATGGCTCTTTGCAAGTTCAGCAGGGGGTACGCATTGCCTTCGTCGCGCAGGAGCCGACGTTAGACCCCGATGCCACCATTTTCAAGGCAGCCTCCGAAGGCCTGCAACGCGTGATCGCTATCCGCGATCAATACCTCTCGGGAGCGGATGGACTGGATCTGGATGCATTGCAATCGGAGATCGAGGCCTACGACGCCTGGAACTGGGAGCAGCGTGTAGAAGAAACCCTGCAGAGGTTGCATCTCGACCCGGAAGCCGTGGTCGGAGCACTCTCTGGCGGCACCAAAAAACGCGTGGCGCTGGCGCAGGCGCTGGTGGCACGCCCTGACGTGTTGCTGCTCGACGAACCCACCAACCACCTGGATCTGGACTCCATCGAGTGGCTGGAAGACCTGCTGCTGGACTTTCCGGGCAGCGTCGTGACCATCACCCACGACCGGTCGTTCCTTGACCGTGTGGCCACCCGCATCGTGGAGCTGGACCGCGGTCAATTGCGCTCCTACCCCGGTAACTTTGCTCAATACCAGATTCAGAAAGAAGAGCAGTTGGCGCAGGAGGCGGTGATCGCCGCAAAGGCCGACAAGCTCCTGGCACAAGAAGAAATCTGGATTCGGCGTGGTGTGGAAGCGCGCCGCACCCGCAGCCAGAGCCGTATCAGCCGCTTGGAACAGTTACGCGCCCGGCGGGAGGCCCGCCGTGAGGTCGTTGGCAGTGTGCGCATGGATGTCGCCACCGGAAGCTCCAACGGCTACCAGGGCAAGATCGTGGCGGAACTGCAAGGAGTGAGCAAAGCCTTCGGCGACAAAACCATCGTTCACAATTTCTCCGGGACGATACTGCGCGGGGACAAAGTGGGCCTGATCGGCCCGAACGGCGCCGGTAAAACCACGCTGCTGAAGATGATCTTGGGCGAACTGCAGGCCGACAAGGGCACCATCCGGCAGGGAGCGAACCTGCAAGTAGCCTACTTTGACCAGATGCGCCACGCCGTCAACCTCGACGCCACATTGGAAGACTTCATCAGCCCTGGCAGCGAATGGATCGAGATCGGCAATCAGCGCAAACACGTCAAGAGCTATCTGAGCGATTTTCTGTTCTCCCCCGCGCGCGCGCACTCCCCAGTGCGGTCGCTGTCCGGCGGGGAACGCAACCGCCTGCTGCTTGCCCGGCTGTTCGCCCGACCGGCCAATGTCCTGGTGCTGGATGAGCCCACGAACGACCTGGACATTGACACCTTAGACCTGCTGGAGGAACTGCTCGAAAACTACGAAGGCACGGTGTTCTTGGTCAGCCACGACCGCACCTTTCTCGACAACGTGGTGACCAGCACCCTCGCTTTTGAAGGCAACGGCCTGTGGCGCGAGTACGAAGGCGGCGTACAAGACTGGTTGCTCCAATCCAAACGCAGTCGGTCACTGCAAGCTGCTGCTGCAACGTCCTCCAAACCACCTACACCGGAAGTTTCAGATCAAAGCACGCCGGAGCGCGCATCAAATAAGCCTGCACAGCTATCAAAAAAGAAGCTGAGTTACAAAGAGCAGCGCGAACTGGATCAACTGCCTGGTCTGATCAGTGCACTAGAGACGGAACAGAAATCCCTTCAAGACGCACTTTCCGACGGCTCACTCTTTGGTACCGACCCCACACGCGCGGCAGCCATGACAAGCCGAGCAGCCGCCATCGACGAGGAGCTGATGACCGCGTTGGAGCGCTGGACAGCACTCTCTGAATAGGCGCCAAACAGGTTCATGGCGCGAGGCTCTGGCGGGGACACACATGGTGAAGGCCCGCCGCCAGGGCTCAGTAATCGCCCTTAAATCCGGTGGTGCAGGCGGTCCGTTGTTCCGCGCAACCGGGCAATCAAGGCAGGAGCAATCTGCCCCAGCGGCAGCACCTCGTCGGCGGCACCGTGGGCAATGGCTTCCCGCGGCATGCCAAACACGATGCAGGTCGCCTCATCCTGCACATAGTTGTAGCTGCCGGCGTCTTTCATCTCCCGCATGGCAACAGCGCCATCGTTGCCCATGCCCGTGAGCATGATGCCAAACGCGTTGCGCCCCACCACCGCCGCTGCGGACTTGAAGAGTACCTCGACCGAGGGCTTGTGGCGATTGACCGGAGGGCCATCGTCCACCACCGCCACATAGTTGGCGCCACTGCGCGCCACATGGAACTGTGTGCCGCCCGGTGCGATGTAGGCATGGCCGGGCAGAATGCGCTCGCCATTCACCGCCTCCTTGACGGTGATCTGGCACAACCCGTTCAAACGGGCCGCAAAACTGGTAGTGAACCCGGGAGGCATGTGCTGGGTGATAACGATCGCGGGCGAATCCGCAGGCATCTGGACCAGCACCTCCTTGATGGCTTCGGTACCACCGGTGGACGCCCCAATGCAGATGAGCTTTTCGGTGGAAAGGCGCCCCAGCAGGCCCGCTGCGGGTACGGCGTGGTGCACAGGAGTACCCCCCACAACGCTGGAGGCTGGGCCTGCATCACGCACAGGGGCGCGGCGCACTTGCGCCACGGCAGCAACGCGGATCTTGTCCACAATCTGCGCCGCCAAATCGTTGAGCCCGCTGGCCAGCCCCACACGCGGTTTGGCCACAAAGTCGACGGCGCCCAACTCCAGGGCCTTCATGGTGACCTCCGCGCCACGCTCGGTCAGCGTGGAGATCATCACCACCGGAGTGGGTCGCAGACGCATCAAGCGCCCCAGAAAATCAATGCCGTCCATGCGTGGCATTTCAACGTCCAGGGTGATGACATCCGGATCCAATTCGCGAATCATCTCGCGCGCCACCAGAGGGTCGTTGGCCGTGCCAATGCACTCCATGTCCCGCTGGCGGTTGATGATCTCTGACAGCAGACTACGGACCAGCGCCGAATCGTCCACCACGATCACCCGGATTTTCCTGCTCATTAACTCAAACCTTTATCAAAACAGATCCACAGAACCACCCGACGTGGTCTTGGCAACAGTGGCCGCGTTGCCACGAACCTCCTGGGCCACGAGGGCTTCGGGATGGGCATGCGCCAACCGTTTCACCATCGCTTTGCCGGTCACTGGAAAGAAAACCACCTTGCGCGGGTAGATGTCCAGCACGTCCTCGGAGACGATAGGAATGCGCTCAGTGTGCAAATAGTTCAACACAAAATTCGTGTTGCGCTCACCCACATTCATGGTGGTGAAGTTGTGCATCACCTGGGCCCCACCAAAAATCTTGGCCTGCATGGTTTCACGGCGTGCACCGAGCTTGAGCATTTCATTGATCAACAGCTCCATCGCGTAGGAACCATAACGCCCGGATGCGTCCGCCAGATCGCCGTCCGGCAGCATGAAATGGTTCATTCCTCCCACACGTGCGCGGCTGTCCCACAGGCAGGCAGCGATGCACGAGCCGAGCACGGTCATGATGACCATGTTCTCATCCGACACGAAATACTCACCAGGCAGCACCTTCACCGCGTTGTGCTGGAAGTGGTGATCAAGGTAAAAAAACGAGGCCTCTCCTGGCTTGCGGCTGCGGGCCTTGAGCTCCTGCAGCGACGACTCGCGCGCGGGCCCGTTGCCAGAGCTGTAGATATCGGCGCTCAGCGGCGCAATACGCGGAGCGCGGCGCCTTTCGGAACTGCCGGGCACAGCAGCAGCATTGGAAGGGGATGAACCTGTTTGAATGTTGGTCATGGGTGCAATGTGCAGGACAACATGGACAGGTCAGCGGCGCTCGTACACCGTCTTGCCACGCAGGGTGAACAGGTCTTTGGACTCGCTGAAGTTCTCGGCGTGCCCGACAAACAACATGCCACCCGGCTTGAGCACGCGGTGGATTCTTTCCAGCACGCGCCGCTGTGTAGGGGCATCAAAGTAAATCATCACATTACGGCAGAAAACCACGTCAAAGGGCTCCTTGAATGGCCAATCGTCGCGGATGAGATTCACACTCATGAAGTCGATGGCGCGCCGCAACTCCGGCTTGGCACGGACCATGCCCGCGTTCCCGCCTTTGCCTTTGAGAAAGAATTTCTGCAAGCGCTCGGGGCTCAAGCCCTTGACGCTGTCGAGCCGGTACACGCCCTGCGCCGCGGTGGCCAGCACGCGCGAATCAATGTCGCTGGCCGTCAACTTGAAAGAGGCGTTGGCGCCGAGCGCCTCCAACGCGGTGATCACGATGGAGTAAGGCTCTTCGCCCGTGGAGGCCGCGTTGCACCAAACCCGCCAGTTGGCGGATGGCTTGGAGCGCAGGTGCGACGCGAAAATCTCGAAATGATGCTGCTCGCGAAAGAATGCCGTGAGGTTGGTGGTCAGCGCATTCACGAACTCCTGCCACTCCGGCCCGTCATGGTTCTCCAGCCAGCTCAGGTAGTCGTGAAAGCTGGTGTGCCCCGTGTCGCGCAGCCGCCGCGACAGGCGGCTGTAGACCATGGCGTGTTTGCCATCATGCAAGCTGATGCCAGCGCGCTGATAGATCAGCGCCTGCACACGGGCGAAGTCTGCATTGGTCCAGACAAATTCACGCCCCTGCGCCAGAGGGCCAGAGGGCGCTGCGGCTGCGGCATACGCAGGATCTACCCGGGCTGGGCCTGACCGGACTGACGCCGAAGCACTGGTGGTTTGGGCCATATTGATCGTCCGAGGGGAAGTCCTGTTCGCTCCAAAAGGTCTGCGAGCACAGCTCACAGCCTGACATGCGCTTGCGCCACCACTGGCTGCTGACTGCTACGCCTTATTCGTTGGCGGTCACCAAGCCCATGTCCACGCTGGACATGAGCTTTTCAATATCCAGCAAGATCAGCATGCGCTCGCCCACGGACCCCAAGCCCAAGATGCAGCTGTTGTCGATCGCACTCTCGATATCAGGGGCCGAACGGATGCTCTCTGGCGTCAACTCCATCACATCGCTCACCGAATCCACCACAATGCCCACCACACGGTTGCGCAGGTTGAGGATGATGACCACAGTGAAACTGTTGTAGTCCGCCTGCGCACAGTTGAACTTGATGCGCATGTCCACGATGGGAACAATCGTGCCGCGCAAATTGACCACGCCCTTGATGAAGTCTGGCGCGTTCGCAATGCGGGTGGGAGGTTCGTAGCCACGGATTTCCTGCACCTTCAGGATGTCGATGCCGTACTCTTCCTGGTCGAGGCGGAACGTCAGATATTCACGAGCACCCGTTGGTGCAGCGTCTGCAGTTTTACCGATCACACTCATGGTGCATTCTCCTTTCATGGCGGCGCAGCGCCCCCAGGGGCGCCCGCACCTGTATCTAGTGGCGCGCCCGACGCACCAAGCCACCCGTGTCCAAAATCAAGGCCACGGTGCCGTCACCCAAAATGGTGGCGCCCGACACATTGGGCACCTTGCGATAGTTCGATTCCAGATTCTTGACGACCACCTGATGCTGGCCGAGCAACTCATCCACCAGCAAGGCCACACGGCTTCCGTCAGCCTCGACCACCACCATGATGTTGCTGGATTTGTTGAGGTCAAAGCGCGGAACCTGGAAGATCTTCTCCAGCGCGATGACAGGCATGTATTCGTCGCGCACCTTGACCAGCTGCGAGCCTTGCGCCACGGTGCTGACATCGTCCGCATTGACCTGGAACGATTCCACCACCGACGACAGGGGAAGGATGTAAACCTCTTCGCCCACCCCCACCGACATGCCATCCATGATGGCGAGCGTCAGCGGTAGGCGAACGGACACCTTCATGCCGTAGCCCTCTGCAGAATCGATCTCTACCGAGCCGTTGAGCGCTGCGATATTGCGTTTGACCACGTCCATGCCGACCCCACGGCCTGACACATCGGTCACCTCATCGGCCGTGGAGAAGCCTGGAGCAAAAATCAGCTGCCAGACATCGGCATCGCTCATCTGATCGGACACCTCGATGCCGCGCTCCTGGGCCTTGCTGAGGATCTTCTCGCGCGACAAGCCACGACCATCGTCACGCACCTCGATCACGATCGACCCACCTTGGTGCGACGCCGACAAGGTGATGGTGCCGTGCTCGGATTTGCCCTTGGCAAGACGATCGGCAGGCATTTCAATACCGTGGTCGCAGCTGTTACGCACCAAGTGGGTCAGCGGGTCGGTGATCTTTTCGACCAAGCCCTTGTCCAGTTCGGTGGCTTCACCCAGGGTCACCAGCTCCACCTTCTTGCCCAGCTTGTTCGCCAGATCGCGCAGCATGCGCGGGAAGCGGCTGAAAACGATGGACATTGGAATCATGCGGATCGACATCACCGACTCTTGGAGGTCGCGCGTGTTGCGATCCAGATCTGCCAACCCGGCCAGCAATTGCTGATAGGCCCCAGCATCAAGGCCCCGGCTGTTCTGCGCCAACATGGCCTGCGTAATCACCAACTCACCCACCAGGTTGATCAGTTGATCGACCTTCTTCACATCCACGCGGATGGTGGTGGACTCCATCTGTGCTTGCATCGCCACCTTGGGCTCGGCGCTCGCCTTGGGCGCAGCTTTGGGAGCTTGCGCGACAGGCGCATGGGCAGCCGCCGCAGCTTCACCATGGGGAGCTCCGGGTGCGCCGTTGAAGAATCCATAAGGCGCTTCGCCCCCGGAGGTATCCACGGCAACCACAGGCTCGTCGTCTGCATCTGCGGCGGCAGCGTCACCAGAAGCGGCAGCATCACGAATCAGCACCTGGTCCTTGGAAACATGGAACGCAAACAGGTCCAGCAGATCATCGTTGGTGGACGTCGTTTCCACCGCAAAGACCCGCGTATTGGCCTGGCTGCCCGGGACATCGCGGATCGCCCCCAAACCGGGAATGTCTCGGAACAATTCTTTGATCGCGTCGGCCTGCTCGGGGCGGTCCAGCGGCCCGATCTGGATTTCCAGCTGCCGTGCCTGCCCTGGCACAACAGGCGCAGAAACCTTGGGCGCAGGAGCCGGAGCTACTGCCACCGGCGCGGGTGCAGGAGGCGGCGGCGCTGCGACCACAGACGCAGCATCGCCGGGCACCAAGCCTGCCGCCAGGTCGCTGATTCGGCGAACCAAGGAGGTGGTGGAAACCGCCTCACCTTGTCCACCCGCCTGATGCCGTGCCAGCAGGCTGCGCGAAGCATCCGCAGACTCCAGGAGAACGTCCACCATCTGAGGGATGGGCTGCAGCTCATGGCGGCGCAGACGATCAAGCAGGGACTCCATCTGATGGGTCAGCTCGGCCACGTCAGAAAACCCGAAGGTGGCAGAACCTCCCTTGATCGAGTGAGCGCAGCGGAAGATGCCGTTGAGCTCTTCGTCGTTGGCACTGCTCAGGTCCAGATTCAGGAGCATCTGCTCCATCTGGTCGAGGTTTTCACCCGCTTCCTCGAAAAAGATCTGATAAAACTGGCTGAGGTCGAAGTCAGCGCCTGCACCTGATCCTTCTTGGTAGGTTTCCGCCATGGTGGGCTCCTGTGTACTAAATGATCTCAGTCAACCCGGCTCAGCGGATCACTTTCTGGATGACTTCGATCAGGCGATTCGGATCAAAAGGTTTTACCAGCCATCCCGTGGCACCCGCTGTGCGGCCCGCCTGCTTCATTTGATCGCTCGACTCTGTCGTAAGGATCAGGATGGGAATGGTCTTGAATTTGGGATGCTCGCGCAGTTTGCGGGTCAGGCCAATGCCATCAAGACGTGGCATGTTCTGATCTGCCAGCACCAGGTCAATGTTGTGCGTCTCAGCCTTTTCGAGGGCATCTTGCCCATCCACTGCCTCCACGACGTGATAGCCGGCACCAGTGAGGGTGAACGACACCATTTTGCGCATGGAAGGTGAATCATCAACGGCAAGGATCGATTGCATGTATGGCTCCAACTGACTTGAATATATAAGGTAACCAGTGATGTGAACGTCAAAACAGGTCCACAGAACCTGCATCCATCTCGCTTTGGGTGACAGGGTTCGGCCTGTCGGGCGCCATCTCCGCAAAGGGCGCGGCATCTTCACCTTCTTCATGCCCCATGGCTTCCGAGGCCAGCCGGAAGGCACAGCCCTGCAGCACCTTGGTGGTGTGCCATATCAGTTGGGAGGCCATGTCCTGGAACTGCAGCTCAGTCACTGCGCTGCGCAACGCCGTGCGCGCGGCCACCAACTCCGGGGAGTCCGCCACTACAGCATCTGTCAACATGGCGTTTGCCTCTCCAAACCGCTCCAGCAGGTTGTCGGTGGCGTGGTTCAGCAAGCCTTCCAGGCGGTGCAAGTCGTGCATCACGACCAACAAAGAGTCCTGCAGCTCTGCCGCCACCATGACGGGAACCTGGACAGCAGGTCCTCCAGGTGTTGTTAGCGTAGATTGCATCGTTTCTCCATCGCAGCACGTAGCAGCAAAACACGCAAATACACAGGACTACGATACTTGCATCAGTAACCTGCCAAGGCCCCCGAGCAAACCGGAGCATCCACGCCCATTGGACGCTGACGCACAAACCATCCCAACCGGACAAACACCCTTGTTTGTTCCAATTTGTATCCTATGATAGCGCTCCTATGGTCCCTGTAACACCAGACCAGACCCTTGAGATCCTCCATCTTGAAGATTCACCGGCCGATCACGAATTGGCAGCGCGTGCGTTGCGCCGATCAGGGCTCCGTTGCCACCTGCAGCGGGTTGACACCCTTTCTGAATTCCAAAGACTGACAGACAGCGGCCACTTTGACATCATCCTGGCAGATTACCGCCTGCCAGGCTTCACCGCGTTGGATGCCTGGGCCCATGTGGCGCAAAAACCGCATCACCCACCTTTTGTGCTGCTTTCAGGTGCCATTGGCGAGCCTGCAGCGGTTGACGCGATGCGGCTCGGGGTAGCGGACTATCTGCTCAAGGACGATATCCAGCGCCTCCCGCATGTAATTGCCCGCACCCTGGAAGTGCACGAAGCACGCAACGCGCGCGAGCAGGCTATTGCCGAGCTGGCCACGTCGCAACGCCGCTTGGCCGAGTTGGCCGAGCATCTGCAGACTTCCATCGAGCATGAGCGGGCCGCCATCGCTCGCGAGATCCACGACGACATTGGTGGCGCACTGACCGCAGTACGCTTTGACGTGGCCTGGATAGGGCGTCACAGTACCGATCCTGCCATGCAAGAGCATGCCACCTCTGCGGTGGACATGCTGCAACACGCGATTGGCGCCAGCCAGCGCATCATGATGAACCTGCGCCCACCCATCCTGGAACAAGGGCTGGTGGCGGCTGTCCAGTGGCTGGCCACGGGCTTTGAGCGCAGGACGGGCATCACCACAAGGATGCAGAGCAGCAGCGAAACCATCGATATACCCACCGACATCCAATTGGTGGCATACCGTACTGCCCAAGAAGCATTGACCAATATCTCCAAGCACGCGCAGCCCAGCAAGGTGGACATTGAACTGTCTGACAAGGAAGGGGTACTGACCCTGGAGGTCGCCGACAATGGCCATGGCATGGATTCCACAGTTCGCGACAAACCAAAAGCCTTCGGCCTCAAGGGCCTTCAAGAGCGTGCACGCACCGTAGGGGGATGGCTGGACATCAGCAGTCGGCCGGGCAAGGGCACGTCGGTCATTCTGTCCGTCCCGTTACCATCTCCTTCCACATCCGCTCCAGGAGATGCCCAGTGATCCATGTCGTCTTGTGCGACGACCATGCCGTATTGCGGCGCGGCATTCGCGACACACTCGCCGAAGCACCGGACATTCAGGTGACCGGCGAAGCGGGCGGGTACTCTGAGCTGCGTGAAGTTCTGCGCACGGCTGCCTGTGATGTGTTGCTGCTGGACCTGAACATGCCCGGACGCAGCGGCCTGGAAGTACTGGCCAGCCTGCGCGAGACCCACTCGACCATCCGGGTGCTGGTGGTTTCGATGTTCCCCGAGGATCAATACGCGCTGCGCTGCCTCAAGGCGGGAGCCCAAGGCTACGCCAACAAGGCCGGCGATCCGGTGGAGCTGATTGCGGCAGTGCGCACGGTGATGCAGGGGCGAAAGTACCTCACTGCCGAAGTGGCCCAGATGCTTGCGGACAGCCTGGCTCAACCCACGCCGGAGGTGCCCCATGCGGCGCTTTCCGAACGAGAGCTGCAAACCCTGGTCAAGATTGCATCGGGGCGGCGCCTGTCTGACATTGCCGATGAATTGATGCTGAGTCCTAAAACCGTGAGTGTGTACCGCTCACGGGTTCTCGAAAAATTGAAGCTTTCGAACAATGCTGAACTCACCGTTTACGCCATCCGCAATCAGCTGGTGTAACTAACGGCCCTACCTGCCAACAGAGAACAGATCCACGGCTTGTTGCATCAACGCCAACACCGGTTGCTCCAGCATCGGCAACGTTGCTGCTATGCCCAGCATCCCCACCGTGAGCGTGACCGGGAAACCCACCGCGTAGATATTCATTTGCGGCGCCACACGCGAGATGATGCCCATGGTCAGGTTGACGAAGAGCAGCAGCGCAATCATGGGCATGGCAATCCAGAGCGCACTGGAAAAGAGCGAAGCACCCAACTCATACAAGCGCATCTGTCCCAACGCCTGCAGAAAATTTCCATCGACTGGAAAGCGGTCAAAACTTTTGACCACGGCCATCAATATCAACAAATGGCCATTGATGACAATGAAGAGCAGCATGGACATGTGGCCAAAAAACCGGGCCACGGCGCTGATCTGACCGTTGGAGGTGGGGTCAAAGAACGATGCAAAGTTGAGCCCCATCTGCAGGCCAATGATTTCACCAGCCAGCTCAACGGCTGTGAACACCAGGCGAACCGAAAAGCCGATCGCCAGCCCCACAGCCACCTGCTGCGCCACCGTGCCCAGCGCCTCGCGGCCGTTCACGCTGATGACAGGCTGCTCGCCCAGAACACCTTGCGCGCACAAGGCCACAAGGAAAGCGAGACCGATTTTTACGCGCATGGGCACGACCCGCATGGAGAACACTGGGGCCACGGAAAACAATGCCAGCACGCGCAAAAAGGGCCACAGAATAGGAGACAGCCACGCCATGATCTGAGCTTCGGAGAAGGTGATCACGCCCCTCCTCCACCGGCGAGGCCTGGGTGCATTGACGGCCAAGGCACGGCCGCCCCCAATGCTCGTCGCTGACTCCAGCAGCCCAGCATTGTCCTGAGGCCGCCAAGTGCCCAGATTGGCATGTGCTATCCAATCATCGACGGGATCGATTCGATTGTCCGACGGATGAAGTCCACCAGGGTACTGAGCATCCAGGGCCCAGCAATCGCAAAAACGACCATGGCCGCAATCAGCTTGGGCACAAACGCCAGCGTTGCTTCATGGATCTGCGTGACAGCCTGAAAAATACTGACCAACAAGCCCACCGCCATGACCACCCCCAGCACTGGCATCGAAATCATCAGCAGCAGGGTGAGGGCGTCACGCCCGATGGTCAGCACCATTTGTGAAGTCATGGCGGAATCCTCTAGGTGACAAAGCTGGCGGCCAATGAGCCGATCAGCAGGTTCCAGCCGTCTGCCAGCACAAACAGCATCAGCTTGAACGGCAATGCCACCAACACCGGGGACAACATCATCATGCCCAGGGACATGAGGATGCTGGACACCACCATGTCGATGACAAGAAACGGGATGAAAATCATGAACCCGATCTGAAACGCCGATTTGAGCTCGCTGGTCACAAAGGCCGGCACCAGCACACGGATGGGCGCCGTCTCAGCCGTCACTTTGGGATCAAGACGTGCCAGCCTGGAAAACAGCGCAAAGTCAGATTGCCGCGTCTGCTTGAGCATGAAGCTGCGCATCGGCGCCTCTGCCCTGTCCAGCGCCTGTTCGAAGCTGATGGTGTTGTTGGTATAGGGAACGTAAGCGTCCTGGTACACACGGTCCAGCGTCGGGCCCATGACAAAAAAGGTCAGGAACAGTGACAGCCCGATGATGACCTGGTTGGGGGGAGCCGATTGCGTCCCCAAGGCCTGACGCAGCAAGGACAGCACAATCACAATCCGTGTAAAGCCCGTCATCATCAGTAGCACAGCGGGCAAAAAAGACAACGCCGTGAAAAACAGCAGTGTCTGAATGGGTACCGAGTAGCTGGCGCCAGACGGCCCACTGCCCACCACCAGTGGCAATGCGCCCGAACTTTGAGCCCAAGCGGAGCCATGCGCCACCACGCTGGCAACAGCGACGGCCCAAGGCAAAGCACGCCCAGCTGTCCGCGCTACGCGCCTTGGAAGCAAGGATGCGTGCTCAGACATGCGCGGGCTTTCCAGAATCAGCGGAAGCAGCTCGCATCTCGTGAGCAAACGATGGTTCTGTCGGGAGTGAAGCATTCACGGCGTCCCCAGCCCCCTTGGCCGACACTGGTAGCACGTGGAGGCAACTGACCTGTTGAGCGGTGACGCCCAGCACCAGCCAAGTACGCGCATGTTCAGGGCCGACTTCCACCGTCACTACCCGCTGTTGAGGGCCGACGGCCACTGCAGACACCACGCGTGACGCCACCCCGGCAGCCAGCGTTCCGGAGGACTGGCGCTGCTGCAGCCGGCGCACAGCCCAGGGAAGCAAAGCCATGGCGCCCACAAAAAGCACCACGACCAGCAGCGTCTGGGTCATGCTCCCACTATCCACGGCTCACCCGCCGCAAACGTTCCGACGGCGTGACCACATCGGTCAGGCGGATACCAAACTTGTCATTGACCACCACCACTTCGCCTTGGGCGATAAGGTAGCCATTGACTAGCACATCCATGGGCTCGCCTGCCAGTGCATCCAACTCCACCACCGAACCTTGTGCCAGTTGAAGGATGTACTTGATGGGCACTTTGGTGCGCCCCAACTCCACCGACAGCTGCACCGGAATGTCCAGCACCATGTTGATGTCGTTGACGGTATCACCACTCGCAGCACCGGAAAATGGTCGCACGGGCTCGCCGGAAAGTGGCCCTCCCTGCTCTGCGTCCGCGGGTTTTTCGTCCGTCCGCTTCTGCTCTTCAAGCGCCTCGGCCCAACCCGCAAACGGGTCATCCGCGCCTGCGTCCTTGTTGTCTTCTTCAGTTGCCATTCTTCTCTCCCAGCCAACTCATGTCCGAAGTGCGCAGGCACTCTTCAATGCGGATGGCGTACTTGGAATTGTGGGTTCCATACTGGCATTCAAAAATGGGAACCCCTCCGATCGATGCACGGATACGGGGCTCGCGGTCCAGTTCGATGAAGTCACCCGGTTTCATGGCCAGCAGTTGCTCTACGGTGGCATCGGCCTTCGCCAGCTCCGCCACCAGCGTAACCTCTGCGGATTGGATTTCACGCTTGAGCACATTCACCCAACGGCGGTCCACCTCAATGGAATCACCCTGCGTGGACGAATACAGTACATCGCGGATCGGCTCCAGCGTTGCATAAGGCATGCATATATGGATGGCGCCCGACAGGTCGCCAATTTCCAGCTGAAAGGCCGTGGACACCACGATCTCGCTGGGCGTAGCAATGTTGGCGAACTGGGGTTGCATTTCCGAGCGCTGGTATTCCAGCTCCAGCGGATAGATCCCCTGCCACGCCTTCTTGTACTCCGCGCAGATCACATCTACGAGCCGGTTGATGACACGCTGCTCGGTAGGCGAAAAATCACGCCCCTCAATACGGGTCTGGAACTTACCGACCCCGCCATAGAGGGTGTCAATGATGCCGAAGACCAGCGAAGGCTCACAGACGATGAGTCCGCTGCCTCGCAGGGGGCGGATCGCCACGATGTTGAAGTTCGTCGGCACCGCCAGCTCTCGCAGGAAAGCACTGTAGCGTTGCACCGACACCGTCCCCACCGAAATTTCAGGACTGCGGCGGATGAAGTTGAAGAGCCCGATGCGGAAGTTGCGTGCAAACCGCTCGTTGACGATTTCCATCGTCGGCATGCGGCCACGGACGATGCGCTCCTGGCTGGAGATGTCGTAATTGCGTACCGACCCCGCCTCAGCCACTTCCTCAACGGACTTCTGGCTCTCGCCAGTGACCCCTTCCAGAAGGGCATCAACCTCTTCCTGCGAAAGAAATGAATCACTCATGGCTGGTCCTTACCCGACTGGCTCATTGGATGATGAAGCTCGAAAAGAGCACCTTGCGCACAGGATTGCGCTCTGTGCGCTTGCGCGCAGCGGGGCGCTCCTCTGCATCTCCGTCCTGCTCAGCGGCGGCGGCAGCCTTTGCACGCTCACGCTCTGACGGCACCGAGTAGCCAAGAGGGCGCGAGACTTCGCGCAAGACGTCGGTAGCGAGCTTTTCCTTGCCCTCGCGCTGCAGCAGCTCCGTGGACGTGCGTTGCGACACCAGCATCAGGATTCCGCTGCGGATCGACGGCAGGTACTGCTTGACCTGTTCTGCAGTCTTTGCATCCTCCAGCTCCAACGTAATGCCGATCTGGGCAAAGCGATCACCGCCGGGATCAGCCAGATTGACCACCATGTTTTCCAGGGGCAGGAAGGTGGGGGCTACCTTAGGCGCCTCCTTGTGAGCCGCAGGTGCACCGCCGCCCTCTTCGTCCTCAGCGGCATGCGACCGACTGGAGATGAACCATGCTGCTGCGCCCCCTCCGATCACTAGCACAGCCACCACCACGCCGATGATGATCAACAGCATCTTCTTGCTTTTGGCGGGTGCGGCTGCTGCGGGAGTATTGGCTGACACAATGGAATTCCTTGCGATAGGGAACAGGCAGAACAGACGCTATCAAAGTGAAAGCACAACCTGTTAGCCCATTATGGGTCGGGGGTGTAACCAATAATAGCCAGAATAAAAGCCCAAAACCATGGCATTCACCGCACTCGCCTGGACTGCGGAGACGGGAGCAGAACTACAGACCGCCCACATCACCCCGCAGAATCAGACGAAGACGTCCACGGCCCGGTCTGTCGCCCCACCACCGCGCGCCAGCGAGGCTGTGCCAGCAGGCACAGCAGATACCACCTGCGCCTGGCGTGCCCCGTCGCGAGGCCGCTGCTGCCCCGCCTCGCCACCACCGGCACTGTCGCGTGCCGATGTGCCCACCGACATGCCAGACAACACCAAACCCTCACTGCGCAACAGATCACTCAACTGCGCCATGCTCTGGTCCAGCAGCTCCCGCGTCTGCTGCTGGTCGCTGCGGAACGACACGTGCGCTTCGTTGCCCGACAGAGACACCGACACCTCCACCGGCTGACCATCACGCTGCAGCGTCAACTCCGCGTTCTGGGTCTTCTGGTTCACCCAGTAGGCCACCTGTTCGGCCACCTGCTCTTCGGCACCCAAGGCGTTAGGGTCTGCAAAGACCGTTGCATCGGTGAAGTTGCTGGACTCCAAAGGAGATGCGCCCAATGTGCTCTCAGACCATGCGCCCCCATTTCCCGGGTTCTCACCGGCAGAGTGCCCACCGGCAGCGAATTCGGGCGCCCGTGCAGAAGCGACGGAGGTCAACAGACCATCAGCAAGAGGTGTGACTCCTTCGAAGCCAGTAGCTGCGGATGACAGCCCGCCCACGCGCTCAGAAGATTGTGCCCCAGTCGATGCGGCCTGGGCAGAGCGCTCAGTCATCGCCTGTGAAAGCGCAGCGGCCGCCGGAGTGTGTCCCATTGAATGAGGTTTCAACTCGCCAACCGTGCCTTGCCCCAAACTGACGTCCCCCGAACCTGAAAGCCCAGTGCGGAGCGCCGCGACGTTCTGCAACCGAGAGAATGTACGACCAGCCATGGACGTCGCGCCCAAAGGTTGCGCATCCTTAATGTCTGCAGCAGAGTCCAACATCGCCGTCTCTGCCACCAAGCCTTGGGTACGGCCAAATGGCGTCCACTCGGCCCCAGAACCTACTGGAGACGCCCCCCCCGCACCCAAAGCGGCAGCGAGGCGCGAACCACCGTCAGCGCCTGTGGAGGCCGGAGGAGCGACATTGGCCGAAGCCATGCCCAATAACCCTTGCCATGCAGCCACCGCAGAGGCGTCTCCAGCCGTGGATCCGACGCCAGGAAGGCCGTCCGCAGAGAGAACATCCGATCCTGCCGAGCCCAGTACGCCCCCCTCCTCCAC
>NZ_QAIM01000632.1:5286-11158 GCF_003061035.1 Acidovorax sp. HMWF018 | reverse complement strand
GGTCCGAGGTGAGGGGGGCTGTGCCGGGTATTGGGTGCTGCGCGTGGATGTTGGAGAGTGTGTTGTGCATGTTCGATGCTCCTGGGGAGGTAGGAAATTGGGGAAGGACGAGAAATCGAGAAATGAAGGCGGGGGTCGATGGCGCGCCTTCGTTGGACGCTCCAATGCTTTGTCCACGCGTCAATCGCTGGCGCGTTCGATACGCACCTTCAAAGGCCCCTGGCGCTGCAACGCGGGCAGGCTCGTGTCCACTCTGCCCAGCCGCACCAGGCCGCGTGCATAGGCGTCATCGCCCACGAAAATCGCCAGATTGCCCCAGGGCGCGTAGTAGTTGATGTCACCTGTTTTGGGGGTGATGCCCGCCGGTGCCCCGTCCACCAACAGCTTGCGCGGCAGGGTGGCGATGCGTTCGATCTCCGCGTAGTTCTGCAACGTCAGCGACAGCGGCAGTTGGGCCACAAAATCGCGCGCTGCGGCGTTGTTGTCCAGGGTGGCGGTGGCAATGGCGCCATCAATTTGCAGATGAATTTTCATGGGGCCCTGCTGTGCAAAGGTGGTGGCGGGCATCACCCCGGCTGCCAGGGTGAATCCCAAGGCGACACCCACCAGGGCGCGGCGTTGGAAGGGGTGGGTGCTGATGCGTTGTGCCATGGCGAGAAGTTTGCCCAGCATTGCTTGCGCCGACTAGATAATGAATGGCGAATGGGTTTATAAGACTGGCTAACCAATCAATCCAGAGAATCAGACATGGCGAGACGCAACCTGAACGATCTGATGGCCTTTGTCACCGTGGCGCGCGAGGGCAGCTTCACCCGGGCCGCAGCCACTCTGGGCGTCACGCAGTCCGCGCTGAGCCAGACCATCCGTGGCCTTGAAGAGCACCTGCAGATCCGGCTGCTCACACGCACCACGCGCAGCGTCTCGCCCACACCAGCGGGCGAACGCCTGATGCAAGCCATCGGTCACCGCTTTGACGATATTGAGGCCGAGCTGGATGCGCTGACCGCACTGCGCGACAAACCCGCAGGCACTGTGCGCATCACCTGCGGCGACCACGTCATGCACACCACGCTGCTGCCCAAGCTCATGCCACTGTTGCACGACAACCCCGACATCACGCTGGAGTTCGACATGAACTACGGCTTTCGCGACATCGTGGCCGACCGTTTTGACGCCGGGGTCCGCCTGGGCAACACCATCGACAAGGACATGATTGCCATGCCCATCGGCCCGCCGCTTCGCATGGCCGTGGTCGCATCGCCCAGCTACTTTGCCGCCCATCCCATTCCCAAAACCCCGCACGACCTGACGGCGCACCGGTGCATCAACCAGCGCATGCCTACCTCGGGCGGCCTGTACGTGTGGGACTTTGCGCGCAAGGGCAAACAGGTCAACGTGCGGGTGGATGGCCCGCTGATCTTTAACACCGCCCCGCCCCAGGTCGATGCAGCGTTGGCCGGGCTGGGCATTGCGCTGCTGCCCGAGGACGAACTGGCCACCCACATCGAAGACGGACGCTTGGTCCGAGTGCTGGAAGACTGGTGCCCACCGTTCGCGGGCTACCACCTGTACTACCCCAGTCGGCGTCAGCCATCGCCTGCGTTTTCGCTGGTGCTGCAGGCGTTGCAGCTGCGGTGAAGAGACTGCTTGCAAGCACGCGGGTGGCTAGAGATCACGAGGCTGCGAATACGAACAAGGGTTAGACAGCGGCCTGTTGCGACCCCTTGTCACGTTGGAGCGATTCAGTGCTTGACTTAGAGTGCACTCCAACTTTCAGAATCGTTCCCATGGCATCCCTCCTCACCATTGCCGAAGTCGCCAAACGCACAGGCCTTACCGCACACACCCTGCGCTACTACGAGCGCGCCGGTTTGATTGCGCCGGTAGCCCGTGCACCCGGTGGCCAGCGCCGCTATGCGGCGTCGGACATGGAATGGATCGGATTCCTGCTGCGCCTGCGCGAGACCCAGATGCCCATTGGGCAGATGCAGGCCTTTGCGCGGCTGCGCAGCGAAGGGAACGCCACCGCCCCCGAGCGGCGCCAGTTGCTGGAACAGCACCTGGCGCAGGTGCTGGCAACGATCACCACGATGCAGCAAGCCGCACAGGCGCTGCAAGCCAAGATCGCGCACTACCAGGGCCTGGAAGCTTCCCTTCGGTCCACCCCGTCGTCCACCCACCAAGGAAGCTCCCATGTCCCCCGAAACCCAACCCCGCTATCTCCAGGGCCTCGCCAAGCTGCGCGAAATCGACGGCCACGCGGGTGAGCGTGTCGTCGCCAGCCTGGCCGACATCGCCCCCGACTTTGCGCGCTACCTGATCGAGTTTCCGTTTGGCGACATCTATTCGCGCCCCGGACTCGATCTGCGCAGCCGCGAGATTGCAGTCATCGCCGCACTGACCGCGCTGGGCAACGCCACGCCACAGCTCAAGGTGCATTTGCAGGCGGCGCTCAATGTGGGCGTCACCCGCGAAGAGGTCGTGGAGGTGCTGATGCAAATGGCGGTGTACGCAGGTTTTCCGGCCGCGCTCAACGGACTGGCCGCGGCACGCGAGGTGTTTGCAGCAGCCGACGCACAACCAGAGACCGCTTGAAGCGCCCTGCCGCCCCGCCCTGTCCTGCCGGATGCGGCTGCTGCGGAGCGACCGCCTATTTGGCGGCCCCCACCGGCATCGGCCGCACCAGCCGCACCGGCAGCTTGCTGGCCCGCGCGGCATCGCCGCGCGCCTCGCCGGTGGACAGGTTCACCGCCCAGCCGTTGATCATGGCCGCCTGCCGCGCGCCATCACCCGCCCGGCTCTGGGCGATGTTGCCGTAGGTGTACTGGTTGACGCTGGGCGCGCTCACGTTGGCGGTGGACGTCCAGTGCCACTGGCCCGGCGCCGCCGGGAACAGAAGAGGGTTGAGGCCCGGGGGCGACAGCGCCTTGTCCACCAGCCGCTGCAGCTCTGTCGCACGGGGCAGGCGCCAGCCCACACCCTCGGCCTTCCAGCGGTCAGAGGCCAGGGCCGTGGCCTCGGCACGGTCCAGCAGCAGGGGCTGGCCCGTGCAGGTTTTGCCGGTCCATTGCATGCCCTCCACACAGCGTGGCCAGGCCAGGCCGGCGCGCTGGTCCAACACATAAGCGCCATCGGCGGACAGGGACCAATCGGCGGCCACCTGCGAATCGGCGGCCTGCGCAGGCCCGGCAAACAGGGCAACCAACAGCGGGGGGATGAGCGGCAACAATGTTTTCATGGGCAAAGCAGGGGCAATGAAAGCCAGGTACGGGTCCGGGGGGCATAGAGGCATCACAGAATGCCTTGGCGACACCCTAACCCGGCAACGGCCTGCGCGCCACCCACCGGGTCAAGAAACCCGCGCGGCCCGCCGCTTGTCCATGCGGCCACCCACGCCCACTCCTGCCAGCGTGCCTGACGCGGCCAATGCCTCGGCCAGGAACCCCACAAACGCCTGCACCCGCGTCGAAAACTGGTGGCGCTGCGGGTAAACCGCATAGATGTCGGCCGCAGGCGTGTGGTACTGCGGCAGCACGGGCTCCAGCAGGCCCTGGGCCAGATGGCGGTTCACGTCCCACTCGGCGCGCATCACGATGCCGTGGCCCTGCAGTGCCCACAGCACGGCGATCTCGCCGTCGTTGGTGGTGAGGTTGCCGGTGATCTTGATCGACTCGGTGTGCGCCTTGCTGCCACGCCCGGTGGTCAGGCGCCACAGGCCGTAGGCCTCGTCGCCCTGGCGGATGCCGATGCACTGGTGCTCCATCAGGTCGCGCGGCACGCGCGGCCTGCCATGCTGCTCCAGGTAGGCGGGTGCGGCGCACAGCACGCGCCGGTTGGGGGCCATGCGGCGGGCAATCACGCGGCCGTCGGGCGGTTCGCCAAACCGCACGCACACGTCGTAGGCATCGTCGGTGATGGGTGGCGGGTGCACCGACAGCTGCAGCTGCACATCCACCTCGGGGTAATGGCGCACAAAGTCCGAGATCACGGGGGCGATGTGCATGCGGCCAAAACCCAGGGTGGCGTTCACGCGCAGCAGGCCCTTGGGGCTGGCCTTGGACTGCACGATGAGTTCATCGAGCGCATCGATTTCGCGCAGGATGCGGCGCGCGTGCTCCAGCAGCAGCTCGCCCTCGGGCGTGAGGCTCATGCGCCGGGTGGTGCGGTTGATGAGCACCACGCCCAGGCGCTTTTCCATCTGCGCCAGGTGTTTGCTCACGGCGGCGGTGGAGACACCCATTTCGCGCCCGGCGGCGCTCAGGCTGGGGCTGGCCGCCAGTGCCGAGAAGAAGCCCAGTTCTGCGGGCTGGATGGTAGAGCTCATCGCCGCATTATCAACTGCAGGTTAACGATGGATTCACTTGTCCGCCGTTTTTACAACGAGCGGATACCTACAGTCGCTCTCACTGTTTTTGTTCCTCCCGCTTTTTCGCGGCACGACAACCCCGCAAGCCTTCCCCCGACGCTTTCACACTCCAAGAGCAGAGACCTTCATGAAAACCTACCAAATCGCCACCATCCCCGGAGACGGCATCGGCAAGGAAGTGATTCCCGCAGGCCAACGCGTACTCGAAGCCCTGGCCGCCCACCACACGGGCCTGCAGTTCCAATTCGAGAACTTCGGCTGGGGCGGCGACTGGTACCGCGCCCACGGCGTGATGATGCCGGCCGATGGGCTCAATGCCCTGCGCGGCAAGGATGCCATCCTCTTCGGCTCGGCGGGCGACCCGGACATCCCCGACCACATCACGCTGTGGGGCCTGCGCCTCAAGATCTGCCAGGGGTTCGATCAGTACGCCAACGTGCGGCCCACACGCATCCTGCCGGGCATTGATGCGCCCCTGAAGCGCTGCACCCCCAAGGACCTGGACTGGGTCATCGTGCGAGAAAACTCCGAGGGCGAATACTCCGGCGTGGGCGGCCGCGTGCACCAGGGGCACCCCATCGAGGCAGCGACCGATGTGTCCATCATGACCCGCGTGGGGGTGGAACGCATCCTGCGTTTTGCCTTCCGCCTGGCGCAGTCGCGCCCCCGCAAGCTGCTCACCGTCATCACCAAGAGCAACGCCCAGCGCCACGCGATGGTGATGTGGGACGAGATCGCCGCGCGGGTGGCCACCGAGTTCCCCGACGTGAAGTGGGACAAGGAGCTGGTGGACGCCGCCACGGCCCGCATGGTCAACCGCCCCGCCACGCTCGACACCATCGTTGCCACCAACCTGCACGCCGACATCCTCAGTGATCTGGCCGCCGCGCTAGCGGGCAGCCTGGGCATTGCGCCCACCGGCAACATCGACCCCGAGCGCCGCTACCCCAGCATGTTCGAGCCCATCCACGGCTCGGCGTTCGACATTATGGGCAAGGGCTTGGCCAACCCCATCGGCACCTTCTGGTCAGTGGTGATGCTGCTGGAGCACCTGGGCGAGGTGGATGCTGCCCGCGCTGTGATGCAGGCCATCGAACAGGTCACCGCCAACCCCGCCCTGCACACCCGCGACCTGGGCGGCACGGCCACCACGGCGCAGGTGACCGACGCCGTGTGCGCGCTGATCAGCGGTACGCCGCTGCAAAAGGCCGCCTGAGTCGCGTGGCCCCCACGCACTGCGCCCTGCCCCACGACCCAATGAGCCCGCACATCGACACCCAGGCCCGCCACTGGCTGCGCAGCATGTTCGATGCCGCCATCGCATCCGCGCAGCCCGCGATATGTCTGCCGCCGCACCTGCCTGCCCCGCCCCGGGGCCGCACGGTGGTGATCGGCGCGGGCAAGGCATCGGCGCAGATGGCGCAGGTGCTGGAGGCCCACTGGCCCACGCCGCTCTCTGGCGTGGTGGTCACACGCTACGGGCATGCTGCCACCTGCCAGCACATC
>NZ_QAIM01000632.1:4776-5238 GCF_003061035.1 Acidovorax sp. HMWF018 | reverse complement strand
ATGCTGGCCGCAGTGGCGGGCCTCACAGCAGACGACCTGGTGATTGGCCTGTGGTCGGGCGGCGGCTCGGCACTGCTGCCCTTGCCATTGCCGGGGGTCACGCTGGCCGACAAGCAGGCGCTCAACCAGGCCCTGCTGCGCAGCGGCGCCAGCATTGGCGAGATGAACTGTGTGCGGCGCCACCTCTCGGCCGTCAAGGGCGGGCGGCTGGCCCTGGCCTGCAGCCCTGCCCGCGTGGTCAACCTGGTGATGTCCGATGTGCCGGGCGACGACCCGCTGGACGTGGCCTCGGGCCCCACCGTGGCCGACCCGACCACCCGTGCACAGGCGCTGGCCATCTTGCAGCGCTACCGCATTGCGCTGCCGCCCGCCGTGCTGGCCGCACTGGACACTGCCGCCAGCGAAAGCATCAAGCCCGGCGACACCCGCCTGGGCCCCATCACCACCCACGTCATTGCTACG
>NZ_QAIM01000632.1:4020-4766 GCF_003061035.1 Acidovorax sp. HMWF018 | reverse complement strand
CACGCTGCTCGGCGATGCGCTGGAGGGCGAAGCCCGCGACATGGGCACCGTGCTGGCCGGTGTCGCCCGCTACGCCGCCAAGGCCCCGTCACCACGGCACCGCGTGCTGCTGAGCGGTGGCGAAAGCACCGTCACCCTGCGCGCACCCGCTCCGGGACAACCCATGCCAACCCCAGGTCGCGGCGGGCGCAATGTGGAATGCCTGCTGTCCCTGGCCCTGTCGCTCAAGGGCCTGCCCGGCGTGTACGCATTGGCTGGGGATACCGACGGCATCGACGGCCTGGAGCCCGTGGCTGGCGCCATCGCCACGCCCGACACGCTGGAGCGCGCCGCCGCGCTGGGCCAACACGCCACCGCTGCGCTGGACGCGCACGATGCCCACACCTTTTTTGGCGCGCTGGGCGATGCCGTGGTCACCGGCCCCACGGGCACCAACGTCAACGACTTCCGCGCGATCCTGATCGCAGCCACGGGCTGACGCCCTACACATGCCTCCCCAGCAGCCCTGCAACCTAAAGAACACAAGAACCACAACCCCACGGAGACAACCATGACACGCATTGCAAAGCCGCACCACCCACAGTCAACGCCGCCCACAGCACCACTCACACGCCGGTACCACCTGCTGGCACTGGCCGCCCTGGCTACCGCTGCCTGTGCCCTGCCCAGCGCACCGGCCCAAGCGCAGGCCTGGCCGGCCAAGCCCGTCACCATCGTTGTGCCCTTTGCAGCGGGCGGCACCACCG
>NZ_QAIM01000632.1:3603-3946 GCF_003061035.1 Acidovorax sp. HMWF018 | reverse complement strand
GTGCGGGGGCCACCATCGGGGCCGACTACGTGGCGAAGGCCCCCGCCGACGGCTACACGCTGCTGATGGGCGCGGTGCACCACACCATTGCCACCAGCGTGTACAAAAAGCTCAACTACGACTTTCAAAAGAGTTTTGCGCCCATCACCACCGTGGCGCTGGTGCCCAACGTGCTGGCCGTGAGCGCGGCCACGCCCGCCAAGGACGTGAAGGAGCTGGTGGCGCTGATCAAGGCCACGCCCAACAAGTTCTCCTACGGCTCCAACGGCGCGGGCACGGCACAGCACCTCATCGGCACGCAGTTCGCCACCTCCATCGGCCAACCCCTGCTGCATGTGCCGTA
>NZ_QAIM01000632.1:0-3593 GCF_003061035.1 Acidovorax sp. HMWF018 | reverse complement strand
GGTGTCGATGTCGTTCGACACCGTCACCCCTGTGCTGCCTCACATCAAGGCGGGCAAGCTGCGGGCTCTGGCGGTGACCACGGCCAAACGCTCGTCCACCCTGCCCGACGTGCCCACGCTGCAAGAAAGCGGCTTTGCGGGCTTTGACATCGGCACCTGGTTTGGTGTGCTGGCCCCCGCCCGCACGCCCGCCGACGTGGTAGCGCGGCTGAACACCGAAATGGTCAAGGTCATCCAGTCGCCGGACTTTCAAAAGCGCATGCAGGACATTGGCGCCGAACCCATCGGCAACACCCCGGCGCAGATGGCCGAACAGATTGCGGCCGACACCGCACGTTTTGCCAAGCTGGTGGCAGACAACAAGATCACCACCGACTGACTGAGTGGCAAAGAGGGTTGCAAAGAGTTGTCGCACTGGGTGGCTGGCGCGGTGAATGGTCAAGGTGGGTTGGTATAAACCTGCGATGACCGACACCGCCGCCCCCATTGCCAACACCGCACCCGCTGCCCTCGTCCGCGCGCTGGAAGAGCGCGCCTTCAACGCCTGGCCCGCGCACCAGACGGTGTTTCACCGGGGCTGGGTGTTCCGGCTGTCGGGCGGTTACACCAAGCGCGCCAACTCGGTCAACGCGCTGGTGCCCGGCGCGCCGTTCGACGGCGTGCGCGAGGCGGCGGCGGCGCTGTATGCGCGGCATGGTTTGCCCGCCGTGTTCCGCATCTCCCCCATGGCCCCGGCCGAGGCCGACCAGGAGCTGGCGGACGCGGGCTACCAGCATTTCGACCCCTCGCTGGTCCTGCTCCGGCCGCTGGCGCCGGGCTCGGCGCCCCGGCCCGACGGCAGCACCGTGGTCAGCGCCTCGCCATCGCCCGCGTGGCTGGAAGGCTTTGCGGCGGCCAACGGCGTTGCGCCGCACCACCGCAACCTGCACTGCAGCATCCTCGACGCCATCGCCCACCCGGTGGGCTATGCGCTGCAACACGACGCCCAGGGCCATGCCGTGGGCTTTGGCCTGGCGGTGCTGGAGCGCGGCGCGGTGGGCCTGTACGACCTGGCTGTGGCGCCTGAACACCGGGGCGGCGGACGCGGGCGCGCGCTGGTGCAGGCGCTGCTGCACTGGGGCATGGAGGCCGGTGCAACCAGCGCCTACCTGCAGGTGCGGGCGCAGAACACGCCTGCGCTGCGGCTGTATGAATCGATGGGCTTCAAGACGGCCTACGGCTACCACTACCGGGTGCCGGGCTGAGATTGGCGTCTGCACCTCTCCCACAGGATGCGAGAGAGCCAGGACCAGCGCAGAGGCCCAGGCAGTGCCTCCACGCGTGGGTTTGAGGCCAAACAGGCCACAAGCGCTAGTGGATCATGCGCCAGCAGCTATTGATTCAATAGCAAACCATTCACCACTCAACGGTGGCTCAGCTTGCGCACTGCCCAGTCGCCCAGGCTTTGCACGGCCTGCACAAAGAAGATCAGCACCAGCACCACGGCCAGCATGATCTCGGGCAGAAAGCGCTGGTAGCCGTAGCGGATGCCCAGGTCGCCCAGGCCGCCGCCGCCAATGGCACCGGCCATGGCCGAGTAGCCGGTCAGGCTCACGAACGTGATGGTCAGGCCCGCCACGATGCCGGGCAGAGCCTCGGGCAGCAGCACCTTCCACACGATCTGGCTGGTGGTGGCGCCCATGGCCTGCGCGGCTTCGACCAGGCCGTGGTCCACCTCGCGCAGCGCGGCCTCGACCAGGCGGGCCACAAACGGGGCAGCGGCAATGGTCAGTGGCACCACGGCTGCGGCCGTGCCGATGGACGAGCCGGTTATGAGCCGCGTGAACGGGATGATGGCAACCAGCAGGATGATGAAGGGCGTGGACCGCACAGCGTTGACCAGCCAGCCCACCAGCTTGTTGACCGGGCCGTTCTCCAGCACCCCGCCGTCATCGGTCAGGCGCAGGAACACGCCCAGCGGCACCCCCAGCAAGCCGCCCACCAGACCGGAGATGCCGACCATGATGAGCGTCTCCCACAGCGACGAAGCAAACAGATCCAGCATGGCTGGCGTGAAGTTGTTGAACATGATGTGTGCTCCCTCTTAACCGGCCACGGCCACTTCTTCCACCTCGACCCCGCCCGCGCGCAGGTGCGCCACGGCGCCGCGCACGCTCTCGGCCTCGCCACTGGCGTACACGGCCAGCGAGCCAAAGGTCTCGTCCTGGATCTCATCCACCTGCCCGTGCAGGATGCTCATGTCCACGCCAAACTGGCGGATCAGCTGCGACAGGATGGGCTGGTAAGCGCTGTCCCCGGCGTACGACAGGCGCAGCAGCTGGCCGGTTCGTCCTGCGCTCAGCTGGCCTGCCAGCTTGCGCACATGGTCCAGCACGCTGGCGGGCAGCTCTTGCGGCAGGATCTCGTCGATCAGGCTCTTGGTGATGGCCTGCTGCGGGCGGGTGAACACGTCCAGCACCCGGCCCTGCTCCACGATGCGGCCGGCCTCGATCACGGCCACGCGGTCGGCCACCTGCTTGATGACCTGCATCTGGTGGGTGATCAGCACCACCGTCAGGCCCAGCTCGCGGTTGACCTGGCGCAGCAGGTCGAGGATGGAGCGCGTGGTCTCCGGGTCCAGCGCCGAGGTGGCTTCGTCGCTCAGCAGCACCTTGGGGCGGCTGGCCAGCGCACGCGCAATGCCCACACGCTGCTTTTGCCCGCCGCTGATCTGCGCCGGATAGCGGTCGGCCAGGGCTGACAGGCCCACCAGCTCCAGCAGCGGGTTCACACGCTCGCGGATGGCGGCCTTGTCCATGCCCGCCAGCTCCAGCGGCAGCGCGGCGTTGTCAAACACGGTGCGCGACGACAGCAGGTTGAAGTGCTGGAACACCATGCCGATCTCGCGGCGCGCCTCGCGCAGCTGCGCGTCGTTAAGCTGGGTCAGGTCCTGCCCGCCCACGATGACCTGGCCCGTGGTGGGCCGATTGAGCAGGTTGATCACCCGCACCAGCGAGCTTTTGCCCGCGCCGCTCTTGCCGATGATGCCGAACACTTCGCCCGGCTGGATGGTGAGGTCGATGCCCTTGAGCGCCTCGACCGGGCCTTGTGAGCCCTGGTAGGTTTGGGTGATACCCCGTAGTTCGATCATGAAACACAAAGGGCCGCCACACGCCGGGCGGCGCGGGTTCGGCCCCAAAAGACACAAAGATCAGGGAATGTACTATTGCGCCATAAAGAATCAAACTATCAAAAAATAAAGTAATAAGACATCAAAGTTATTTGCACGGTGCGGCCGACTCCAGACTACGCTCCCGCGGGCACCTCCACCCGGCCATTCACCTTGCGCGACACCAGCGCGCCCAGCACCAGCACCCCCAGTGCCGCCACCGAGAACACGGGCGCGATCCAGCCCCGATCCACACTGGCCGCCACCAGCAGCACGCCCAGCGATTGCCCCAGGAACAGCAGGCACGCAAACAGCGTGACCGCCGTGCCCCGGGCCTCGGGCGCCATCTGCGTGGCCTGCACCTGCAGCGTGTTGTGCAGCATGTAAAACCCCACCCCGGCAAAGAAGCAGCCCAGCACGCCCCAGGCCGCCACCGGCCCCCAGG
>NZ_QAIM01000631.1:19782-23943 GCF_003061035.1 Acidovorax sp. HMWF018 | reverse complement strand
ACCCAAGATCGAGCTGCCGTCCAGCGACGCGGCCTATCTCAACAACCCCAAGCCCAGCTACCCCGCCATCAGCAAACGCATGGGCGAGCAAGGCAAGGTGGTGCTCAGGGTGCTCATCGGCACCGATGGCGTGCCGCAAAAGGTCGAAGTCAACAAGTCCAGCGGCTTTGACCGGCTGGACCGCCAGGCCCAGGACGCCGTGATGCGCTGGCGCTTTGTGCCCGGCAAACGCAACGGCGTGCCCGAGGCCATGTGGAACCTCGTCCCCGTCAACTTTGTTCTCGAATAAACCAATCACCGCTCAGGGAGTTTTCATGGAATCGCAATTCGGCATCGCCAACGTCTGGATCCAGGGTGACTTTGTCACCCGCGCCGTCGCCATCCTGCTGCTGGCCATGTCGCTGGCCTCGTGGATCGTCATCCTCATCAAGGCACTGGACATCATCAAGTTCAAGAAACACGCCCGCGCCGCCCAGGACTTCTGGCACAGCGAGGACTTTGCCGCGGGCCTGACCAAGCTGGGCGCCGACCCGACCAACCCCTTCCGCCACCTGGCGCTGGAAGGCCGCGAAGCCACCGCCCACCACCGCAACACCAAGGCCCACCTGCACGACAGCCTGGACGTGAGCGACTGGGTGACCCGCTGCCTGCGCAACTGCATCGACGAGTTCACCGCCCGCCTGTCCTCGGGCCTGGCCATCCTGGCGTCGGTGGGCTCCACCGCCCCGTTCATCGGCCTGTTCGGCACCGTGTGGGGCATCTACCACGCCCTGCTGGCCATCGGCACCTCGGGCCAGTCCACCATCGACAAGGTGGCCGGCCCCATCGGTGAAGCGCTGATCATGACCGCCCTGGGGCTAGCCGTGGCCATCCCGGCGGTGCTGGGCTACAACGCGCTGGTGCGCGGCAACAAGTCCATTCTGAATGGCCTGAACAGCTTTGCCCATGACCTGCACGCCTACTTTGTGACCGGCGCCCGCGTGAACGCTGGCGAGCCCGGCAAGGTGCTGCCCATGAAGAAAGGCGGCTAAGCCATGGCCTTTGGAACCCAAGACGACACCGATGACGTGATGAACGAGATCAACATGACGCCCCTGGTGGACGTCATGCTGGTGCTGCTCATCATCTTCATCATCACCGTGCCGGTGATGAAACACGCGGTGAACGTGGACCTGCCCCGCGCCACCAACCAGCCCGAGAACGTCAAGCCCGAGACCGTGCGCCTGTCGGTGTCGGCCGATGGCAAGTTCTTCTGGAACGAGTCCCAGGTGTCGGAAGAAGAACTCTTCCCCCGCCTGCAGGCCGAGGCTGCCAAGGAGCCCCAGTCAGACCTCCACATCCGTGGCGACAAGAACGTGCGCTACGAATTCGTGGCCCAGGCCATGGCGGCCGCGCAACGCGCTGGCGTGCGCAAGATCGGGTTTGTGACCGACCCGCAGGGCCAGTAAAGACACGGCGAAAATCACCGGCCCGGTCCCTGCGCATCCTGGCCAGCCCACCCGTCTTGGGCGCTCTGGCAGGCGCCAGGGAACGCAGGGCCCGTGCAGCGGCTCGCAGCCCCCTGCACGGCGCCTAGGGCGCACGGACCTTTGCCCCGCGCCCTGGGCGCTGCTCAACGCCTCGCCTTTGCACCTGGTGCAGGGCGGAACCAAGAACAAAAAGAAACACACCGTTCGCTTGACTTGTAATTGCGAATCGTTATCATTAACAAAACGCACTGCAATGACCCAGGAAAACTCCATGCAAGCCTCCCTGACTTCCGCCCCGCTCCGCCGCGCCGTGCCGGCTGACTCCGCAGACGCCTCGGCATCTGGCGAGGCCCCGTCGTCCGGTGCGCATTGCGCCACTGCTGCACTGGACAGCAGCGTGCTGCTGCAAGGGCACAAGACCGTCGCCATCAGCCACAACGGCTCGGTGTACCGCCTGCAGGCCACCAAGCTGGGCAAGCTCATCCTGACCAAATAGTTTCATCGTGGGGCGACTCCCGGGCTTGCAACAAGCTCGCAAGGGTCGTTTTTGCCAGCCAACGGGTTTGCTCCCGCGTAGCCAGGCTTTTTTTGCCGCCCCCGATCCTGCCAACAAAAAACCGGCCCACAGGCCGGTTTTTTCATGCTGCCAGAGGGTTTTGAAGCGTTTTCAGCCCCATGCGCTAGTGGAACATGCGCTCGAAGCTATCAAAATAATAGCAACCACACTCCCTGCCGGGAGCCCCCGAATCAGAGGCCCAGGGCTGCAATGCCCGCGCGGGCGATCTGTGCATCTTCGGTGGACTTCACGCCGCTCACGCCCACGGCACCCAGGCACTGGCCGTCCTTCATGATCGGCACGCCGCCTTCGAGCAGGCCGTCAATGGTGGGCGCGCTCAGGAACGAGGTACGGCCGCCGTTGATCACGTCCTCGTAGACCTTGCTTTCGCGGCGGCCCAGAGCGGCCGTGCGGGCCTTGGAAGGGGCGATGTGCGATGACACTGCTGCGGCGCCGTCCAGGCGCTGCAGCCACAGCAGGTGGCCGCCATCGTCCACGATGGCGATGGTCACGGCCCAGTTGTTCTTGAGGGCCTCGGCTTCGGCGGCAGCGGCCACGGCCTTGACGTCGGCCAGTTCGAGTTCGTGCTTGGTTTTCATGAAAGGATCCGAAAGTGGGAGAGGAAACCGGGCCGCACAGGCCGCCCCGGCACGCAAAGAGAACCGAGCATACCGGCATCCCCGGCGCCGTTGCCCTCAGCCAGGGTGAAAGTATCCTTACCAAAAGTAGGTGACCGGGTGCGGTCATTGCAAAGCAAAAAAGCATCACCACCTAGAATTTGTGATGTCTGCGTCGTGCAGGCCAACAAGGAGAGACACAAGATGAATGACCAAGTCACCACCCTGGGCCACTCTGCGGGCTATGGCATCTCGCAGGAAGAGCGCCACAAGGTGCTTCGCAATACTTACTGGCTGCTGGCCCTGAGCATGATCCCCACGGTGCTGGGCGCCTGGATCGGCGTGGCCACCGGCATCACCCGCTCGCTGACCGGCGGCCTGGGCCTGATCGTGTTCCTGGGCGGCGCGTTCGGCTTCATGTTCGCCATCGAAAAGACCAAGCGCTCGGCCGCAGGCGTGCCGGTGCTGCTGGCCTTCACGTTCTTCATGGGCCTGATGCTGTCGCGCATGATCGGCATGGTGCTGGGCTTCAAGAACGGCACTGACCTCATCATGACGGCCTTTGCCGGCACGGCCGGTGTGTTCTTCGTGATGGCCAGCCTAGCCAGCGTCATCAAGCGCGACCTCTCGGGCATGGGCAAGTGGCTGATGGTGGGCGCGCTGGTGCTCATGGTCGGCGGCATCATCAACGTGTTCGTCGGCTCCGGCGTGGGCATGATGGTGATCTCGATGCTGGCAATCGGCATCTTCAGCGCCTACATGCTGTATGACCTGAAGCAGATCCTGGACGGCGGCGAAACCAACTACATCAGCGCCACGCTGGCCCTGTACCTGGACATCTTCAACGTGTTCCAGAGCCTGCTGGCCCTGCTGGGCATCATGGGCGGCGAGCGCGACTGAGCCCTGCCAGTCCCTTGACCTCCATCAAAAGGCTCCCTCGGGAGCCTTTTTTGTGGGTCGCGCCCCAGGATCAAGCCTCAATAGCGCGGCCAGTGTGCCGATAATGCAAGTACATGTATCCACAAAGCCCTTCCACCGCATTGCGCCTGATGGTTCTGGCGGGCCTGTTGCTGCTTGCAGGCTGCGACAAGATCCCGGGCCTGGGCCCTGACCCGCGCGTGGCCCAACGCGATGCCGAGGCCAAGGCCATCGGCGGTGCCTGCCGACACGCACTGCGGGGGCTGGAAGACTGCTACACCCTCAACCCCAAGGCCTCCAAGGCCTCGGTGTTTGCAGGCTGGAAGGACATGGACGCCTACATGCGTGAGAACAAGATCGAGGGCACGCCCTCGGTGCTGGGCAAGGTGGAAAAGCCCGAACGCAGCGAACGCGCACCCGACATCGAAACCGAACCCCGCGACCCCGCAGCCAGCCGCAACCGCAGCTGATATTGCGCGGGGGAGGCAAGGCCGCGGGACGGAGGGCTGCGCCCTCCCCTTCCTGAGGCCTCTTTCTGGCAACCGGATCAGACCCGCTCGAACACCGCCATGCTCTCCACATGGGCCGTGTGCGGGAACAT
>NZ_QAIM01000631.1:17443-19772 GCF_003061035.1 Acidovorax sp. HMWF018 | reverse complement strand
ATGCACCAGCAGCCCGGCATCGCGCGCCAGGGTGGCTGGGTTGCAGCTCACGTACACAATGCGCTTCGGGGGCGTCCAGCCTTCGGCCCCTGCAGGCAAGGGGCCAGCGCCCTCGGCGCCAATGCGGGCCTGTTCAATGTCCGCCAGCGCCTTGGCCAGCGCAAACGCCCCCTCGCGTGGTGGGTCCACCAGCCACTTGTCGGCAGCGCCGTCGGCCACCAGCATCTCGGGCGTCATCTCGAACAGGTTGCGCGCTACAAAATCCGTAGCTGCCAGTGCTTTATGGTCCGGCGCCTGGGCCTGATTCAGTGCATAGTTCTCACGCGAGCGGGCCACCAGGGCCTCGCTGCCCTCGATGCCCAGCACCTCGCGCGCCTGCGTGGCCAGGGGCAGCGTGAAATTGCCCAGGCCACAGAACCAGTCGATCACGCGTTCGTGGGGCTGCACGTCCAGCAGGCGCAGCGCGCGGCTCACCAGCACGCGGTTGATGTGCGGGTTCACCTGGGTGAAGTCCGTGGGCTTGAAAGGCATGGTGATGCCGAAGTCCGGCAGTGCGTACGACAGCTGCTCGCCGCCTTCGTCCAGCAGCTTCACCGTGTCCGGGCCCTTGGGCTGCAGCCACCATTGCACATGATGCTCCGCCGCAAAGGCACGCAGCCTGGTGATGTCATCGGTGCTCAGCGGCTCCAGGTGGCGCAGCACCAGCGCGGTCACGGTGTCGCCGCAGGCCAGTTCGATCTGTGGGCAGGTGTCGCGGGCATCCAGGCTGGCAATCAGTGCGCGCAGGGGCATCAGCATGGCATCGACATGCGGGGGCAAGATCTTGCAGGTCTGCATGTCGGCGATGTAGCGGCTCTTGCGCTCATGAAAGCCCACCAGGACCTGGCCCTTCTTGATCACGTGGCGCACCGCCAGGCGGGCGCGGTAACGGTAGCCCCAGGCGGGCCCTTCGATGGGACGCAGCATGGTCTCGGCCTTGACCTTGCCCAGATGCCAGAGGTTGTCTTCCAGCACCCGCTGCTTGACGGCCACCTGCGCGCCCACGTGCAAGTGCTGCATCTTGCAGCCGCCACAGGCGCCTGCGTGCAGGCCAAAGTGGGGGCAATCCGGCCGCACGCGCTGGGACGACTCGCGGTGGATCGCTACCAGGCTGGCCTGCTCCCAGTTGTTCTTCTTGCGGTGGGTGTTGGCGGTGACCAGCTCGAATGGCAGGGCACCATCGATAAAGACCACTTTGCCGTCGGGCTTGCGGGCAACGCCCTGGGCGTCCAGGTCCATGGACTGCACGTGCAGCCAGCCTTCGGGCAGGTCACTTTGGGAATTCTGCTCGGTGGGTTCAAACGAGGGGGATAGTTCTTTCGGTTCGCTCATCCCCCGATTGTCTCAGGCGCGGCACGCCCACTGGCCGCACCCCTGCGAACTGTCCGTTTCAGCCCCGGTCAGCGCGCGCAGGCCGCATGCCCCCGGGCGCGGACACGGCCGTGAGTGGCAGCTTGTTGATGGTGAGTTCGCAGCCAAAGTTGTCGGGCGAAAACACGAGGGTCGAGCCCGGGGCCACCAGGGGCAAGGTTTCGTGGATCTGCCGTGACATGTCCACCGGCGGCACCGGGGCGCGGTACACGATGTCCTTGTCAGGGCCATAGACGACGTAGCAGGATGCAGCGGCCGTCTGGCTGAACAGGGCAGCCACCAGGGCTGCGGCGGCATAGGGGAAAGCGGTCGTCATGGTGTAGCTCCTCATGCAAGCAGATCTTCAGAGAATTATGCGGGCTTCTGCCAGCACCGCCAATCCGGTAGGTGTACGCGCATGGTGTGGGGTTAGCGCAGGTACAGGTGGTTGGTGTGCTTGACTTCTTCCATCACCGCATAGGTGCGCGTCTCGCGCACGCCCGGTAGCTGCCACAGCACATTGCCCGCAAACACGCGGTAGGCATTCATGTCGGCGGATCGCGTCTTGAGCAGGTAGTCAAACCCGCCCGCCACCATGTGGCATTCCATGATTTCGGGGTGCACCTGCACGGCGGCCTTGAACTGGTCGAACACATTGGGCGTGGTGCGGTCCAGCAGCACCTCCACAAACACCAGCATGCCCGCGCCCAGCTTCAGGGGGTTCAGGTGCGCCTCGTAGCCCAGGATGAAGCCATCGCGCGTAAGGCGCTGCACCCGCGCCAGCACGGCCGTGGGCGACAGAGCCACCGCCTCGGCCAGCTTGAGGTTGGCAATGCGGCCGTCTTCCTGCAGGATTGACAGGATCTTGCGGTCAATCCGGTCGAGATCGGGTTCTGTTTGCATTTCGGTTAGTGATTTATTCGGTGCGATCACCAATTTT
>NZ_QAIM01000631.1:17056-17433 GCF_003061035.1 Acidovorax sp. HMWF018 | reverse complement strand
CAACCAACACTTCCCACCGTATTGGGCCCCGCCAAATCCCTGAAAGACACCGCCATGACGCAGCCCTCCGCCCCGTTTGCAGACTTCGCGCCCCGCACACCGCTGAACAACCCGCTGCGCGCCGCCATCACCGCCGCCACCCGCCGCCCCGAGCCCGAGGCCCTGGCCCCGCTGCTGGCCCAGGCCCGCCTGCCTGCCGATCAAGCGGCGTCGGCCGAGCAGTTGGCGCTGCGCATTGCCAAGGCCCTGCGCGAACGCAAGGCCAGCGCCGGGCGCGCAGGCATCGTGCAGGGGCTGCTGCAGGAGTTTTCGCTGTCGTCACAAGAAGGCGTGGCGCTGATGTGCCTGGCCGAGGCCCTGCTGCGCATCCCCGACAA
>NZ_QAIM01000631.1:15460-17044 GCF_003061035.1 Acidovorax sp. HMWF018 | reverse complement strand
CGGCCAGTGGGATGCCCACCTGGGCAAGAGCCCGTCGCTCTTCGTCAACGCCGCCACCTGGGGCCTGCTCATCACCGGCAAGCTGGTGGCCACGCACAGCGAAGGCAGACTTGGTGCATCGCTCAGCCGCCTGATCGGCAAGGGCGGCGAGCCGCTGATCCGCAAGGGCGTGGACATGGCCATGCGCATGATGGGCGAGCAATTTGTGACCGGCGAGACCATTGATGAGGCCCTGCGCAACGCACGCACGATGGAGGCCGAGGGCTTTCGCTATTCGTACGACATGCTGGGTGAGGCCGCGCTGACCAGCGAAGACGCCAAGCACTACTACGCCTCTTACGAGCAGGCCATCCACGCGATTGGCAAGGCCTCTGCCGGGCGCGGCATCTACGAAGGCCCCGGCATCTCCATCAAGCTCTCGGCGCTGCACCCGCGCTACAGCCGCGCGCAGTTTGGCCGGGTGATGGACGAGCTGTACCCGCTGGTGTTGCGCCTGACCGCGCTGGCCAAGCAGTACGACATTGGCCTGAACATCGACGCCGAAGAAACCGACCGCCTGGAGCTGTCGCTGGACCTGCTGGAGCGCCTGTGCCACGAGCCCACCCTGGCGGGCTGGAACGGCATTGGTTTTGTGATCCAGGCCTACCAAAAGCGCTGCCCGTTCGTCATCGACTATGTCGTGGACCTGGCCCGACGCACCCAGCGCCGCCTGATGGTGCGCCTGGTCAAGGGCGCGTACTGGGACAGCGAAATCAAGCGCGCCCAGGTCGATGGCCTGGAGGACTACCCCGTCTACACCCGCAAGGTACACACCGACATTTCGTACATCGCCTGCGCCAAGAAGCTGCTGGCCGCGCCCGAGGCCGTGTACCCCCAGTTCGCCACGCACAACGCCGAGACGGTGGCCACCATCTACCAACTGGCAGGCAGCAACTACTACGCAGGCCAATACGAATTCCAGTGCCTGCACGGCATGGGCGAGCCGCTGTATGAGCAGGTGGTGGGTGCCATCACTGCGGGCAAACTCGGCCGCCCCTGCCGCATCTACGCCCCCGTGGGCACGCACGAAACCCTGCTGGCCTACCTGGTTCGCCGCCTGCTGGAAAACGGCGCCAACACCTCGTTTGTGAACCGCATTGCTGACGAAACGATTGCACTGAATGAGTTGGTACGCAGCCCCGTGCAGGTCGTAGACCAGCAAGCTGCGGCAGAAGGCACTGCGGGCTTGCCCCACCCCCGCATTGCCACGCCCCAGGGCCTGTATGGCGCGCACCGCACCAACTCGCGCGGGCTGGATTTGTCGAACGAAAACACGCTGACCGTGCTGGCCACCACCCTGCAAGCCACGGCAAGCCACGCCTGGACGGCAGCGCCCCTGCTGGCTACTGACTTGCCCGTAGGCACCACCCAGCACGTGCGCAATCCTGCTGACCATAGCGATGTGGTGGGCCGGGTGCAAGAGGCCACCACCGCCGACGTAGACCAGGCCCTGGCCCACGCGCAGGCCGCCGCAGCCCCCTGGGCCGCCACGCCGCCCGCCGAGCGCGCTGCCGCCCTGCTGCGCACCGCCGACCTGCTGGAGGC
>NZ_QAIM01000631.1:0-15450 GCF_003061035.1 Acidovorax sp. HMWF018 | reverse complement strand
CATCAGCAGCCCCTGCTGGGCCTGCTGATGCGCGAAGCGGGCAAGAGCGCTAGCAACGCTGTGGCTGAAGTGCGCGAGGCCGTGGACTTTCTGCGCTACTACGCAGCCCAGGTGCAAAGCACCTTCGACAACGCCACCCACCTCCCGCTGGGCCCCGTGGCCTGCATCAGCCCCTGGAACTTCCCGCTCGCCATCTTCATGGGGCAAGTCGCCGCCGCATTGGCCGCAGGCAACCCGGTGCTGGCCAAGCCTGCCGAGCAGACCCCACTGATCGCCGCCGAGGCCGTGCGCCTGCTGTGGCAGGCCGGTGTGCCCCGCGCCGCCGTGCAACTGCTGCCCGGCCAGGGCGAGACGGTAGGTGCCCGCCTGATTGGCGACGCCCGCGTGATGGGCGTGATGTTCACCGGCTCCACCGAAGTGGCACGCATCCTGCAGCGCACCGTGGCCGGGCGCTTGGATACCGCAGGCCGCCCTATTCCGCTGATTGCAGAAACCGGTGGGCAGAACGCGATGATCGTGGACTCGTCCGCATTGGTCGAGCAGGTGGTTGGCGACGCGATGTCGTCCGCCTTTGACAGCGCAGGCCAGCGCTGCTCCGCCCTGCGCGTGCTGTGCGTTCAGGAAGAAGCCGCCGACCGCGTCGTCGAGATGCTGCAGGGCGCCATGGGCGAGCTGCGCGTGGGCAACCCCGGCGCGCTGCGTGTGGATGTGGGCCCCGTCATCGATGCCGAAGCACAAGCGGGCATCATCCGACACATAGAGAACTTCAAGGCCAAGGGCCATCGGGTGTTCCAGCACCCGAACCATGTGTCGGCCGCCGGCGTACAAGGCACCTTCGTTCCCCCCACATTGATCGAACTGAACCACATCGGTGAGCTGGAGCGCGAAGTCTTCGGCCCCGTTCTGCACCTGGTGCGCTACGCGCGCGACGACCTGGATCGCCTGCTCGACCAGATCAACGCCACCGGCTACGGCCTGACGCAAGGTGTGCACACCCGCATCGACGAAACCATTGCCCGTGTGGTGAACCGGGCCCATGCTGGCAACGTGTACGTCAACCGCAACATGGTGGGCGCCGTGGTGGGCGTGCAGCCCTTTGGTGGCGAAGGCCTTTCGGGCACGGGGCCCAAGGCAGGCGGGCCGCTGTACCTGCTACGCCTGCTATCGCAGCGCCCGGCCGATGCGCTGGCACGCACCTTTGCCGAAGCAGATCGCTTAAGCCCACCCGACATCGAGCGGCGCGAACGTCAGCTGGCCCCGCTGGGCTCCTTGCAGCAATGGGCGCACAACCAGGGCAATCTGGCCTTGGCAGGCCACTGCCAGCGTTTTGCGCAAGAAACGCAGAGCGGCACCGCCCGCACCCTGCCCGGCCCCACGGGCGAGCGCAACGTCTACACCCTGGCTCCCCGCGCCCGCGTGCTGTGCATGGCGCAAAGCGCGGACGACCTGCTGTTGCAGACGGCGGCCGTGCTCGCCAGCGGCTGCACAGCCCTGTGGCCCAGCACCCAAGCAGGACTGCGCACAACGCTGCCCACCCACGTGCAGGCTCAGGTCACGCTGCAAGACAACGCCGTGAGCGATGGCTCCGTGGCCTTGGACGCCGTGCTGCACCATGGCGACGCTGAATCCCTGCGGACGGTGTGCGCCGCACTCGCCCGCCGCCCCGGACCCGTCGTGGGCATGACCGCACTGCAGCCCGGCGCCACCGACATCCCGCTGGAGCGCCTGTTGATCGAACGGGCGCTGAGCGTGAACACCGCAGCAGCTGGCGGAAACGCAAGCCTGATGACGATTGGATAGGGGCCACTTGCCGGGCTACCAACCGAGGAAAGCATTCTTGAATCCAATGGGCTGCTAGCGCCGGTTCATCATGCGCCAGCAGCTATCGATTCAATAGCAATCAAGATGCCGATGCCAACGGCAGATTGAGCAACAGGTTCTGCGGCTTGATGCGCACCACGCCCTCGGCGTTGGTGGCCAGCCCCAGGTACACCGGCTTGCCCGCCACATCGGCGCGCATCTCGGCCGGGTTGGCAAAGGTCAGCGTGAACAAGCTCACCAGCCGCGCCATGCGTTCAGACTCCACGGGCCGGTCCTGATACAGGTCGTTGAGGACGGCGGTGGACTCCACATCCAGCCCCACATGCCAGCGCCAGGCGCTGTCGGTGACCTCGTGCACAGGCTCGATCAACACCTGCACGCCCAGCAGGTGGGCGACCCAGCGCTCCAGCACCCGGGCCAGGGCCTTCAGGCCGGATCGGGCGCGGGTCATCTTGAAGGTCAGGCCATGGCTCAGGTCCTGTGTCAGCTCATGGGTCAGGTCGAGCAGAAAGTGGTGGCGGTCACTCTCCTGCCAATATTGCGCCGCATTGTCGGCCGACAGCACCTTGACCTGCGCCGTGGGCTGCAGTGCACCGCTTTGCAACAGCAAGCGTCCCACCTCGCCCAGGCCCGCGGTCTCGTTGAGCATGTCGAGCGTCGCCCGGTCGCCTGCCAGCATTTGCCCGTCTTGCAAGGTGATGCGCTGCGGCCGAAACAGCATCTCGGCGGCGCGGGCTTCGAAGGCGTCGTTGCAGTCGTCCAGCACGTTGCGCAGCAGGGCCTGCACAACCGCGTCGATGAATACGGCGGGCACGTTCACCGAGCCACTGCGCATGAGCTGCAGGTAATAAGCCTCCAGCGTGCCGGCGGCCAGCAGGCCATCGCGGAAGCGCAGGAACACGGTGTAGTTCTCGCGCGCGTCTTCGTCCTGCAATGCAGCCAGCTCCGCAGAGGTGACCGCCCGCGCGGGTGACACCTTGAGCGATTCATGCAGTGCGATCTCTGCAGCGCACGACTCCGGCACCAGCGCCAGCTCTGGTCGGGCCAGCAGGCAACGCAGGTATCCGTCGGTGGGGGGCCGCCGGCCACGGGCATCGCGATCCAGCGTTTGGAAACCACAACCGGGCCAGAAATCGTGAAGTGTCGTCATGAAGAAATGAGAGAGCCAATGACCTCAGAGGATGGTAGCCGCGGAAGCTTCCGCACCACGACGCAGCACAGCGAGTACGCATTGGTATCCGCTTGCTTCCCAACATCACCAGTCAAGAAAGACCTGTTGCCGTGCCTTCAAGGTCCAGTGCGCGAGCACATCATGCCTGCTCAGGCCGTAGAGGCTGTCTACCAAGGCAAACTGCGTCACGGTCCACGCCACGGGAGCAACCACCATTGGGTCAATGCGTGCGTGCTTGTAGTGCAAAGTCATGTGCGGGTGGAAATGGCTGCGGATCTGAGTTTCTGCAAACCCCAGGCGGCGCATCGTGTTGCCAAGCGCATGTTGAAATCCTCGCAATTCACGCGCAGCGCCCGCTTGTGGCGCCAGCTCGACGGTGCCGAAAGTCCCCTTTTCAAAGCCGCCCCGGGACTGCAGCACGTCGAGGCGGACCCCAAACGGTTCGTAGTCCATGGCGCTACCCGCCGCCAGCGCCAAGTCGATTACCTCTCGGGGGATGCTGTTCAGGAAGCGCCCCAGGTAATGGAGCGTGATGTGCAGCCGATCCAAGGGCATGGGCTCGCCTCTGCCCGCCCCACAGGGTCCTTGGAGGCGCTGCAGTAACCTCTTGGCCATCTCGGCGGCAAGCGGCGTAGGGGAAAGAAAATAGTAGAGATCGTGAAGCTGGGACATGGCGCACAAAGCTCCGGAAGATCCGTCGCATTGTGCGCCAATACTGTTTAAATAACCAGTATTATGATTTACCCCCCACTCACTCCCACTCAATCGTCGCTGGTGGCTTGCTGCTCACGTCGTACGTCACGCGGTTGATGCCACGCACTTCGTTGATGATGCGGCCTGACACCTTCTTGAGCAGCGCGTAGGGCAGTTCGGCCCAGTCGGCGGTCATGAAGTCGCTGGTCTGCACGGCGCGCAGTGCCACAACGTAGTCATAGGTGCGGCCGTCGCCCATCACGCCCACGCTTTTGACGGGCAGGAACACGGTGAAGGCCTGGCTGGTCAGGTCGTACCAGGTCTTGCCCGTGGCTTCGTCCTTGAAGTTGCGCAGTTCTTCGATAAAGATCGCGTCGGCACGGCGCAGCAGGTCGGCGTATTCCTTCTTCACCTCGCCCAGGATGCGCACGCCTAGGCCGGGGCCGGGGAACGGGTGGCGGTAGACCATATCGGGCGGCAGTCCCAGGGCCACGCCCAGTTCGCGCACTTCGTCCTTGAACAGGTCACGCAGGGGTTCCAGCAGCTTCAGGCCGAGCTGCTCTGGCAGACCACCCACGTTGTGATGGCTCTTGATGGTGACGGCCTTCTTGCTCTTGGCGCCGCCGGATTCGATCACGTCGGGGTAGATCGTGCCCTGGGCCAGGAAGGTGGCGCCCTTGTGGCCACCGGTGCCTGCCTTGAGCTTGGCGGCCTCGGCCTTGAACACGTCCACAAACAGGCCGCCGATGATCTTGCGCTTTTGCTCGGGCTCGCTCACCCCCGCCAGCTTGCCCAGGAACAGGTCGCTGGCGTCCACACGGATGACCTTGGCGTGCAGCTTGCCCTCGAACATGTCCATGACCATGTCGCCTTCGTTCAGGCGCAGCAGGCCGTGGTCCACAAACACACAGGTGAGCTGGTCACCAATGGCGCGGTGGATCAGCGCCGCAGCCACGGACGAATCCACGCCGCCCGACAGGCCGAGGATCACCTCCTCATCGCCCACCTGCTCGCGAATCTTTTGCACAGCCTCTTCGATGTAGTCGCCCATGACCCAGTCGGCACGGGTGCCGCAGATGCCCAGCACAAAACGCTCCAGCAAGGCGCGGCCCTGCACGGTGTGGGTGACTTCAGGGTGGAACTGCACGGCGTAGTAGTGGCGGCTTTCGTCGGCCATGCCAGCGATGGGGCAAGAGGGTGTGGAGCACATCACCTTGAAGCCCGGGGGCAAGGCAGTGACCTTGTCGCCGTGGCTCATCCACACCTTGAGCATGCCGTGGCCTTCGGGCGTGGCGAAGTCTTCGATGCCCTTGAGCAGTTCGGTGTGGCCATGGGCGCGCACTTCGGCGTAGCCAAATTCGCGGGTGTTGGAACCCTCGACCTTGCCGCCCAACTGCTGGGCCATGGTCTGCATGCCGTAGCAGATGCCCAGCACGGGGATGCCGAGTTCAAACACCGCATCCGGCGCCTTGTCATCCACCTCGTACACGCTGGCGTGGCTGCCCGACAGGATCACGCCCTTGAGCGAGCCGTCCTTGGCGTAGTCGCGGATCCACTCGTCGGTCACGTCGCAGGGGTGCACCTCGCAGTACACATGGGCCTCGCGCACGCGGCGGGCGATGAGCTGGGTGACTTGCGAGCCGAAATCGAGGATGAGGATTTTCTGGTGTTGCATGGTGGTGGTCCGTCAGAGGCTGGAGAGATCAAGAAGCGGGACGCCGCTGCGCTGGGCGGCAGCGATCTGGTGAGAATCAAAGGTGGCCAAAGGCAGGCGCAGCGAGCGCGCCAGCCACAGGTACGCAGCATCAAAGGTGGGCAGGCCGGTTTCCAATGCCACGTCGAGCACGGCTTTGTGCTGGGCAGGGGCCAGTTCGTGCAATTCGACGCGGTGGCGAATGGCTTCGAGCACGCCCCACAGGCCTTCGACGGAAGCGGCTGGAATGCGCCCGCTGTTCACACCGGTGGCCAGTATGTTGTGGCACTCCCAGTGCCAGAGGTTGGGCGCCTGCGGCTCGACCTCATCGCGGCGGATCAGGGCGTACAGGCGGCGGGTGTGTTCGCTGGCCGCGTCCGGCAGCAGCCAGGCGGCAGTGACGGAGGCATCGAGCACAAAGGCGGTCATGCAGTGCTCCGCCCTGTACGGCGCAAGCCGTCCACCTTCAATGCCCCAGCGGGTTGAATGCTGGCATGCAACGCGTCCATCTGGCCCAGTTCCCGCGCAATCTGTTCGTCAGAAATCACTGGGCGGCGGCGCACCGGCAGCATGCGTACTACCTCTTTGCCGTGACGGGTGATGCGCACTTCCTCGCCCTGCTCGACCAGTTCGATCAAGGCAGAGAACCTGCTTTTCGCTTCGTAGATGCCAACGGACTGCATAAATAAAAAAGTCTGGCCTGAATGGTGAATTCAGACCAGACTATATCAGTCTGACTAGATTTTTTCAATCAGGCCAGATCGGTTTGCAACGATCAGTCAGCGCGGTAGTTCGGCGCTTCCTTGGTGATCTGCACATCGTGCACGTGGCTTTCGCGAATACCAGCAGTGGTGATCTCGACGAACTCGGCCTTGTTGTTCATCTCTTCGATCGTGGCGCAACCGCAGTAGCCCATGGAGGCACGCACGCCGCCAGCCATCTGGTAGACGATGCTGACCATGGAGCCCTTGTAGGGCACGCGGCCTTCGATGCCTTCAGGCACCAGCTTGTCGGCATTGGGATTGCCAGTGCTCGATTCCTGGAAGTAGCGGTCGGCACTGCCCTGCTGCATGGCGCCAATGGAGCCCATGCCGCGGTAGCTCTTGTAGCTGCGGCCCTGGAACAGGATGACTTCGCCGGGCGCTTCTTCCGTGCCCGCAAACATACCGCCCATCATCACCGTCCCAGCGCCCGCGGCCAGGGCCTTGGCGATGTCGCCGCTGTAGCGGATGCCGCCGTCCGCGATCAGTGGCACGCCGGTGCCCTTGAGGGCCGTGGCCACGTTGTCGATGGCCATGATCTGCGGCACGCCCACACCCGCCACGATGCGGGTGGTACAGATGGAACCTGGGCCGATACCGACCTTGACCGCATCCGCGCCGGCCTCAACCAGTGCCAGGGCTGCAGCGCCGGTGGCGATGTTGCCACCGATCACGTCAATCTGCGGGTAGTTCTGCTTGACCCAGCGCACGCGGTCGATCACGCCCTTGCTGTGGCCGTGGGCCGTGTCCACCACGATGGCATCCACACCGGCCTTGACCAGGGCTTCGACGCGTTCTTCGGTACCCTCACCCACACCCACCGCCGCGCCTACGCGCAGGCGGCCTGCGGCATCGCGGGCCGCGTTGGGAAAGCTGGTCTGCTTGGTGATGTCCTTCACCGTGATCAGGCCCTTGAGTTCAAAGGCGTCGTTCACGACCAGGATGCGTTCGAGTTTGTGCTTGTTGAGCAGCGCCTTGGCTTCGGCCGGCGTGGTGCCCTCTTTTTCATTGACCGTGATGAGCTTCTCGCGCGGGGTCATGATCTGGTGGACCTTGACGTCGTAACGGGTCTCGAAGCGCAGGTCGCGGCCGGTGACGATACCCACCACCTTGCCGCCGTCGCACACGGGAAAGCCAGAGATGCCCAGTTGTTCGGACAGCTGGAGCACCTGCAGCACGGTGTGCTCGGGGGTGATGACCACGGGATCACGCAGCACGCCAGACTCGTAGCGCTTGACCTTGGCCACATGAGCAGCCTGCTCTTGCGCCGTGAGGTTCTTGTGCACGATGCCGATGCCGCCCTCCTGGGCAATGGCAATGGCTAGACGCGCCTCGGTCACGGTGTCCATGGCAGCGGACACAAGCGGCAGGTTCAGTTGGATATTGCGGGAGAGTTTCGTCGCGAGGGACGTGTCCTTGGGCAGGACCTGGGAGTACGCTGGCACCAGCAACACATCGTCGAAGGTGAGCGCTTTTCCAAGAAGGCGCATGAGAAAGCTCCAAAAAACGGATTGTACCCGCGCCGCGTGTGGTGAAAACGCGCCCACCCGTCTGCAACGCACTGGCGGGGGGGGAATCACATGGATAAACTTGTCTGCATGAAAATGCACAAGCTTCTCCTGCTGGCCGTGGCCTGCACCTGGGCCATGGGCGCGGCGGCGCAATGGCAGTGGACAGACAAAGACGGGCGCAAAGTCTTCAGCGATCGTCCGCCACCACCCGATATCCCGGAAAAGAGCATCCTGAAACAGCCTGGGGGCAACCGCCCAGCACGAGCTGCCGTCCCGGCCGCGCCAGCAGCCTCTGACGCGGCGCCCGCAGCAGCAGCGCCCAAGACCGCTGCCAGCGCCCCTGGTGCTGGCAAGGACAAGGAGCTGGAAGAGAAGAAAGCCCAGGCCGAGGCCGCAGAAGCCGCCAAGAAAAAGGCCGAGGACGAAAAGATCGCCAAGGCCAAGGCTGAAAACTGCACCCGCGCACGCGCAGCCAAAGCAGCGTTCGATGCTGGCAAGCCCATCACACAAGCGAACGCCCAAGGCGAAAAAATCTTCCTGGATGGCCCCGCCCGCGCGGCCGAAGCCAAGCGCATCGACGAGATTGTCGCGGCCGACTGCGTACGCTGAGCTGCATGCTGCTCCGCTACCGCGCGGATCAACTCAGCAGTATCAGTAACCTGACTTGCCCCCTGGTCGGCGGCGCGCAAAGAGTCCTGTAGTGCGCGCCCCCTGTCGGGCAAAGCGCTCCCGCCGTGCTACCTTGGGGTCCACCTTCAAAGGTCGGTAGATTTCTACGCGGTCCCGGGGCTGCAACACCACATCCAGATTGGCAGCACGGCCCCAGATACCGACGCACGGTGCGCCCCCCTCCTCCAGCGCGGACAGCGTGGCCATACCGCAGCTGGCGTGCAGGGCATCCGCTACCGTGGCGCCCACCGGCAAATCCAGAGTCCACTCACGCACCTCGCGCGGAGCCAGGCAGACGACGACGGTGATAGCGACGGTCGCCGAGGCACCTCCACCCACCTCAGCCATAGACCTGTTCCGCTCGCTTGACGAAGGCATCGACCATGCTCCCTGCGATGCGGTCAAACACCGGCCCCACCAGCGTGGCCAACGCAGCACTGTCAAACCCATAGTTCAGCATCAACTCCACCTTGCACGCACGCTGCGTGCCGTCCCCCACGGGATGAAAGTGCCAATCCCCGTCCAGCCGTGAGAACGGTCCTTTCACCAGATGCATCTGCACACGCCTGCCCACTTCGTGCGTGTTGCTCGTGACAAAGGTCTGGCGAATGCCGCCGAATGCAATGCCCACCTCGGCGGTCATGCCCTCGTCGGTCTGCTCCAGCACTGCGGCGCGGTCGCACCAGGGCAGGAACTGCGGGTAGTGCTCCACCCCGGTGACCAGGGCAAACATCTCTTCGGGGCTGTACCAAATGAGGACGGACTTGTGGACGGTTTTCATGCAGGCAGCTGGCGCGGGGCTTTCGAAGGGGAAAGGCGGGCCGGGGAAACTAGAATCACGGGTCTCTGAACGGCCACAATTGTATGTAGGGAGACCTTTTATCTCCCGCAGGGCGCCGCATCTGATCTACATGGCCAAAAAACCCGATCCCACCTCCCGCATTGCCGACAACAAGAAAGCGGCCTACAACTACTTCTTCGAGGAGCGCCACGAGGCGGGCATGGTGCTGCACGGCTGGGAGGTCAAGGCGCTGCGCGAGGGCAAGGTGCAGCTGACCGATGGCTACGTGCTGATCCGCGATGGCGAGCTGTATCTGCTCGGCTGCCTGATCATGCCGCTCAAGACAGCGTCCACCCATGTCAACCCCGAATCGGCACGCACCAAGAAGCTGCTGCTCAAGAAGGACGACATCAAGCGCCTGATTGGCAAGGTCGAGCAAAAGGGGTACACGCTGGTACCCATCAACCTGCACTGGAAGAACGGCTTCGTGAAGTGCGAGATCGCCCTGGCCAAAGGCAAGGCCGAGCACGACAAGCGCGACACCATCAAAGACCGCGAAGGCAAGCGCGAGGTGGAGCGCGCCATGAAGAGCAGGAACAAATAGTCCCCAAAGTCGCTGAGCGATGTCCCCCAAGAGGACCGCATACGGGGAGGCGGAGCAGCCTTGAACGGATGCGCCGGCCCGGGCCGTGCCTGTTTTGAAAGCCCTGCGCGCTGCTGGTCACAATTTTTTCAGTTGTGATGGAATAAATCCCACGTCCGGGTGTTCATCCCGGTGCAAGGCAGCATTCGCCTCCGCCTGCACCACCCTCTGGAGAAACCCATGAAGAAACTGATCTCGATGGCCGCATTCGTCGCAGCCGCTGCACTTGCTGGCTGCACCACCATGGACGACTCGCCCGTGAAGACCATGGACGGCGTACTGGTCGGCGCGGGCGGCATGACGCTCTATACGTTTGACCGCGATGCTGCAGGCAGTGGCAAGTCAGTGTGCAACGGCCCCTGCGCCACCAACTGGCCGCCGCTGATGGCCAGCAAGGCCCCTGGCGGCGACTACAGCGTCGTCACCCGCGACGATGGCAAGACCCAGCTGGCCTACAAGGGCAAGCCGCTGTACTACTGGATCAAGGACACCAAGCCCGGAGACAAGACGGGCGAAGGCGTGAACCAGGTGTGGCGCACCGCACGGCCGTAAGAGCACGCACAGCGCAACACAGGCCCCGCACGGCATGAATCGCTCCCAGGTCATCGAACAGCTGCCGGGCCTGCGTCGCTACGCGCGGGTGCTGACGGGCGATGCCTGGGCGGCTGATGACCTCGTGCAGGACACGCTGGAGCGGGCCTGCAGCAGATGGCTGCTGTGGCGCACCGGCAGCGACCTGCGCGCATGGTTGTTCACCCTGATGCACAACCTGTATCTCAACCAACGCCGCGCGTTGCCCGCGCTGCCCCCTCTGGACATCGATGAGGTTCAAGACCAGCTGCAAGGCGCCCGTGCGCCCTCGGATGACGCCCTGGACCTGGAGCGCTGCCTGCAGCGGCTGCCCGCCGACCAGAGGGCCGTGCTGCTGCTGGTGGCGATGGAGGACATGAGCTACGAAGACACCGCACGCATCCTGAGCATTCCGGTGGGTACCGTCATGTCACGCCTGTCGCGGGCCCGCATGCGCCTGCGAGTGCTGATGGACCGGGAGCCCACATCAGGCACCGCACCGGCTGTACCGGCCGCCCAGGCGGGCGCAGCCGCCGCCGCAGGCACGACGCCTGCACTGCGCCGTCTCAAATAGCCACCCTGACCCGATCCTCCATCATGGACCCGACATACCCAGCCCCCCCAGCACGCGCAGAAGAGAGTAGCGCCTGGCATGCCCTTTTGGACGGCCAGTTGCCGCCCGCCCAGGCACAGGCGCTGCGCGAGCAACTGCGGGACGATGAGGAGGCTCAGGCCACGCTGGCCCACTGGCAGGCGCAGCGGCAGCGGCTGCACGACCTGCACCAGGACCTTCTCCACGCCCCCGTTCCCGATGCCTTGCTGGCCGCAGCATTGCGCGCCACAGACCGCAGGGAGCAACAGGCGCAGTGGTGGCGTTGGGGTGGCATGGCTGCATCGGTCCTGCTGGCCTTTGTGCTGGGCTGGACGGGCCGCAGCCAGTGGCCCGCAGGGCTACCCGGCAAAACGCTGGCGACTGGCCAAGGAGCCACGCTGGTGACAGCCGAACCGGCACAGCGCTTCGCACAGCAGGCCTCGGTGGCCCATGCGGTGTACCAACCCGAAGTGCGTCACCCCGTAGAGGTAACGGCTGCCCAGCAAGACCACCTGGTGCAATGGCTGTCCAAACGGCTGGACCGACCGCTGAAAGTCCCTGCGCTAGGCGCCCAGGGCTATGAACTGGTGGGAGGCCGGTTGTTGCCCGGCGATACCGGAGTGCGCGCGCAGTTCATGTACCAGAACAGCGCAGGCCAGCGAATCACGCTGTACCTGGGCGCTCTAGCTCCCACCCCGCCCCGCCCTGCCAGTGACAATCAGGGCGGCTCCAAAGCGCGCACGGAAGCACCGGCGGCAGCACCCACCACCGCGTTCCAGTTCACACACGAAGGTCCGGTGCCGGGCTTTTATTGGACGGATGCCGGCTTTGGCTATGCCCTGAGCGGACAGTTGTCACGCCCCGAGTTATTGAGCCTGGCCACAGCGGTTTATCAGCAGCTGAACCCCTGACGCGCCGCCGGGGGCCCGGCCCGACCATATCCGTATGCGGTCAGGACAAATGGGCCAGCGGATGGGCGTGTGCGGGCCAGGGGCTGGCAAAGAACGGCGCCACCATCTCCGGCGTCACATCTTCAATGCGGCCTGGATTCCACTGAGGCGCATGGTCCTTGTCCACGGCCAGGGCGCGGATGCCTTCCACGGTCTCGCTCTGTCCTGGGCGCAGGAAAAAGCAGTGGCGCACCATATCGCGCTCCATGCGCAGGTCGTCGGCCAGGCCCATCGCACGGGCGCGGCGAATCTGCTCCAGCACCACATGCAGCATCAGTGGCGAACGCTTGCGCAGCGTGGCGGCCGTGGTGCGTGCCCAGTCGCTGTCGGCGGCCTCGAGTGCCCGCACGATCTCGCCAACGGTCGGCAGCGCAAAATATTGGTCAATATCGGCCAGAGCGCTAGTACCGCTTGCCTGAGATGCTACAAATTGAGAAGCAACATAGGCCTTGATGGCCGCGCCATCTGCAAAGTTTTGGGTAGCCAGCGCATCCCACACCGCTGCCTGCCGGTCTGACGGCAGGCAGCCATCGGCCAGCTGGTAGGCAATGGCATCTCCCGCGCCGATGGTGTCGCCGGTCAGTGCCAGCCACTCGCCCACGCGGCCCGGGCAGCGGCTCAAGAAGTAACCCCCGCCCACGTCCGGGAACAGGCCAATCGCCGTCTCGGGCATGGCCATCTTGGTGCGCTCGGTCACTACGCGCAGGGCGGCGCCCTGGCTGATGCCCATGCCGCCCCCCATCACGATGCCATCCATGAAGGCGACGTAGGGCTTGGCGTAGTTGTGGATCAGGTGGTTGAGCGCGTATTCCTCGGTGAAGAAGTCCTCGATCAGCGGGTTGCCCTGGCTGCCCGCCTGGTGCAGAAAGCGGATATCGCCACCTGCGCAGAAAGCACCAAACGGGCCTTCCTTGTTGCTGCCACGGATGGCCACGGCCAGCACCCGTGCATCGTTCTGCCATGCCAGCAGGATGCCCATCAGGTCACGCACCATACCCAGCGACAAGGCATTGAGCGCACGCGGGCGGTTCAGGGTAATGAAGCCCACCTGGCCACGCACTTCGCTCAACACTTCAGACACGACCGTCTCCGTCATTTTTGTTCCTTCCAACCCAACAGTTCATTGAAAACCAGCGCACCGATCACCAGTGCGCCCCCCGTCAGCACCGCAGTGCCAGGCTCTTCGCCCGCGCCCAGCCATGCCAGCAAGATGCCAAAGATCACTTCAAGCAGCCCGAGCAGCGCCATCTCGGGCGCCTTGAGCACGCGCCCGCAGCGCACGGCCAGCACACAAGGGATGGCCAATTGCACCACGCCCAGCAAGGCCAGCAGGCCCAGGTCGTGGGCCGACGCCTGAAATGGCAGCGCCAGTGGCAGCGTGGCCACCACCGAAATCACTGCGCCGACCAGTACCGCAGGCACCAGGTCCACCGCATGGCCGTGGCGCTGCGAATGTTGTACCACCGTCCAGTTGATGGCGGCGGCCACAGGCACACACAGCGCCACCAGCGTGCCCGCCAGAGGGAGACCCGCCATCTGCGAACCATACATCCACGCAATACCCAGCCCCGCCACCGCAATCGCAGCCCAGGTGCGCGGGGCGATGTGATGGCCGATGAACACCCTTGCAAACAGCGCTGTGAGCAGCGGCCCCACGGCCATCGTGACCAGCACGTTGGCCACCGGCATGAGAACCAGCGCCACCATGAACGCCGTGAACATCACGCTCCAGCACACGCCAGAGATCCACAACGCACGGCCACTGTGGCGCATGGAGGCAAACACCGCCCTGCCCTGCAGCGCGGGCAAGATGACCAGCAGCGACAGCAACGTGAAAAAGCTGCGCCAGAAGGTCACTTCAAAACTTGCCGCATGTTCCAGGTGGCGCGTGACCACGCCGGCGATGGACCACATCAGGGTCACCGCCACCATCAGCAGCACCGCCCGGGTATGGGTGAGTTTCAACATGGTTTGTGCAGGGTTCAGACGGAAAAAAGGCCACTGCGTGGCAGTGGCCCTTTCGGAAACGCTGAGCTTATCAAGAACGGGAGGCGCGCTTGCGCTCGTTTTCGGTCAGATAGCGCTTGCGCAGGCGCACGGACTTGGGCGTGATTTCGACCAGTTCGTCGTCCTCGATGAACTCCACGCCGTATTCGAGCGTGAGGTCGATCGGGGGCGTGATCTTGATCGCGTCTTCCTTGCCGGACACGCGGAAGTTGGTCAGCTGCTTGGTACGTGTGGCGTTCACCACCAGGTCGTTATCACGGCTGTGGATGCCGACGATCATGCCTTCATACACAGGGTCGTTGGCCTTCACGAACATACGACCACGGTCGTCCAGCTTGCCCAGCGCGTAGGTGAAGATTTCACCGTCGTCCATGGAGATCAGCACGCCGTTCTTGCGGCCGCCGATGTCGCCCTTGTGCGGTTCGTAGCTGTCGAAGATGTTGCTGATGAGGCCGGAGCCGCGCGTCAGGTTCAGGAATTCGTTGGTGAAACCGATCAGGCCACGGGCCGGGATGCGGTACTCCAGGCGAACGCGGCCACGGCCGTCGGACTCCATGTTCACCAGCTCGCCCTTGCGCTCGCCCAGGGCCTGCATCACGCCGCCCTGGTGGCCTTCTTCGATGTCGGCCGTCACCAGCTCGATAGGCTCGTGCTTGACACCGTCGATGTCCTTGAACACTACGCGGGGCTTGGACACGGCCAGCTCGTAACCTTCGCGGCGCATGTTTTCCAAGAGGATGGTCAGGTGCAATTCACCACGGCCCATCACTTCGAAGATGCCTTCTTCGTCGGTTTCGTTCACACGCAGGGCCACGTTGTGCTGCAGTTCCTTTTGCAGGCGGTCCCAGATCTGGCGGCTGGTCACGAACTTGCCTTCGCGGCCGGCCAGCGGGCTGGTGTTAACGCAGAAGTTCATGGTCAGCGTGGGCTCATCCACCTTCAGCATGGGCAGCGGCGCGGGGTTGGCTGGGTCGGTCACGGTCACGCCGATACCGATGTCTTCAATGCCGTTGATCAGCACGATGTCGCCAGGGCCCGCCAAGGGGGTCTGCATGCGATCGAGGCCCTGGAATGTCAGCACCTGGTTCACACGGCCCTTCACGGCCTTGCCATCAGGGCCTTCCATGACGATCACGTCCTGCATGGGCTTCAGGGTACCCTGGCTGATGCGACCCACGCCGATGCGGCCCACGAAGCTGGAGAAGTCCAGCGCCGAAATCTGCAGCTGCAGCGGCGCATTGGCATCGCCCGTGTTGGGCGGAACGTGCGAGAGGATGGTGTCGAACAGGGCCGACATGTCGGGGCCCCACTGCTCACCGGGCGCGCCTTCTTCCAGCGACGACCAGCCGTTGATGCCCGAGGCGTACACCACGGGGAAGTCGAGCTGTTCATCGGTAGCACCGAGCTTGTCGAACAGGTCGAACGCGGCGTTCACCACCTTGTCGGGGTTGGCACCGGGCTTGTCCACCTTGTTCACCACCAGGATGGGGCGCAGGCCCAGCGCCAGGGCCTTCTTGGTCACGAAACGCGTCTGGGGCATGGGGCCTTCTTGCGCATCGATCAGCAGCACCACGCTGTCCACCATGGA
>NZ_QAIM01000630.1:0-2595 GCF_003061035.1 Acidovorax sp. HMWF018 | reverse complement strand
GGTGCCAGGCATGACATGGCACACGCCTTCGTAGGCCGTCCACGGCGCAGGGACATAGTTGAACGTCAGGTAATGATGGATTGCTTCCAGGCACATACCAGGCTTGCGCCGAACGGCCGGCCACAGGGCCTTGGGCTCAGAGCCAAACAGCATACGTTGGCCGTCGTCGTACACAAACAGGGGCTTGACGCCGATGCGGTCGCGCGCCAGATACAACGCGTCTTCGCGCGCATCGTCGATAGCAATAGCGAACATACCGTTCAGGCGACTCAGGCAGGAGATGCCCTCGCGCTCGTACAGGCGCAGGATGACTTCGGTGTCCGACTGCGTGCGCAGACGCACGCCCTGGGAGCGCAGCTCGGCGGCCAACTCCAAGTGATTGAAGATTTCGCCGTTTTGCACCACGGCAACCAAGCCGTCGTCGCTGACAAAGGGCTGGTGACCGCCGCCTAGATCGATGATGGACAGCCGCCGGTTGCCGATTGCTACACCCCGCTGGGGCTGGTGGTGGATGCCTTCGTCGTCCGGTCCGCGGTGCACCAGCGCTTGCGCCATACCGCGCAGGACTTTATCGTCCAACGACTGTTGTATGCGATCCCAGTAGCCAAAGATACCGCACATGGTTCAGTTCGCGCCCTGGCCGCCCAGGCGCTTGAATGTCCACCAGCAGATCTTCAGGTCGAGCCAGAGCGAAGCTTCGCGTGTGTAGCACAGGTCGGCTTCGAGCCGCTGCACCTCTGTCGAATCGGACCGGTACAGGGCCTGAGCCAGCCCTGTGATACCGGGTCGCACGCTGCAACGCTGCGCCCAATCAGCGTCGGTGTATAGGCTGCGCTGAGCGGGCACGTCGGGACGCGGGCCGACTAAGCTCATCTCACCCGTAAGCACATTAATTAGCTGAGGCAGTTCATCGATGCTGGTGCGGCGTATGAAGCGGCCAACGCGGGTGATGCGCGGATCATTTTCAGCGGTGAAATATGGCCCCATCTGAGCCGCATTCTTCACCATGCTGCGAAATTTGTACATGCCGAACTCTTGGCCATTCAGACCCAGGCGGGTCTGCCGGAAAAGAACCGGAAAACCCGTTTCTAAAGCAATCGCCAGCGCAGCCACCAACAGCAGCGGGCTCAGGACCAGCAGCGCCACCAAGGAAAGCACGATATCCACGCCGCGCTTCAATCCACTGCCTCTACAGTCCGCACGGACATGGACGTTGCAATAGAACGTATCACACTGCTGATACGTAGCCTGTCTGCAACGACCTGCTCTGGCGTACGCGTTGACAAGGTCTGCTCAGACTGCCGCAGGGCTTCAACCTCGGCCTCAAAGGTGTGCACGGCAGCCCCCGATTCGTCTGGTCGATGAAAAGTGCGCGACAAAATCACGCCTCGTGAGCCTAAGCGAACATGCTCAGCCAACACATCACGCCCCGGAAGCAGCCCTTCGTCCAATCGTGCGATGCCGCCAAAACCAAAGCGCAATCCATACGCATGAGCCTTGTGTGCCACGCTGTCCAGCAGCCCCTGCGCCAGGGGCTCGAACATGAATCTGCAGCCCAGCGACAGATGCAAGTCGTTCAGCCCCACGAACACTTCACACAGCCCCGGGGTATCCGCCCAAGCATCCAGTGAATGCAGTGCACCCGCCGTCTCCAGCAACGCAACGATAGGAGCCCGCCCTGCCACGATACGGCTGAAGGCACGCAACTCGTCGGGGGTCTGGAACATGGGCAACATCACCGAGTCGGCACCTTGCGCCAGCACTGTGTCCAACTCCATGGCCGTGCCTTCGTGCAACGGGTTCACCCGCACCATCAATTGGGACCGCCGCAACTGAGCCTTGATACGACCTACATCCTGGGGTTGGTGCGTGCTGATGAACGTGTTACGTCCTGCCTGGCGCGCGGCCTTGCCATTCCTTTCCAGATCGACAAACAAGCGCATACCGGGCAGCGCATCGCAACGGCGCGCCAGATCTGGGTCATTGGTGATCTGTAGAAAATCCATCATGGTTGGGATCGGATTATGACCGCAGGGCTTGGCGCAATCCGGGGCCAACGAACCAACCAGACGCTATAACAAAGAGAGCAGCTACCACAGATAGAAGAAACGCTTGAACCTGTTTTGATCCAGAAATCGAAGAAGGCGTTGCTCCTGCAAGGCCAAGCCATTGCGTCGCGGCCACCCAGGCCACCAGCATGAAAAAGGGCGACAGCAAGGCCCTCACCGGAACCCAGCGCCGCATGGCAGGCACGCCCAGCGCGCCCCAAGCCACCACCGCAGCACCAAGGAACCCCGCGTTCAGAGCCCACATCAACTGGTGCCCCGCCGTGTAACCCATGACTCCAGCAACGAGCACTATCGCCAGGGCGAGCGCATAGGCCAGCACTGCAAAACGCATGCGCCCTACGGTGGCCAAAATAGTCAAAGCCACTGCCAAAAGTGCTTGCGGCAACAAGCCCCAGGCACCCACACTACCCCAGGCTGCAATCTGCACCAAAGCTGAGGCTTGCATGCGCCCCCAGCCGAAGAGCACACTGGAGATAGCGGGAGCCCCCACCAACAACGCTGCTGCTGCTGCGCAGGCCAATGTCCA
>NZ_QAIM01000104.1:0-4136 GCF_003061035.1 Acidovorax sp. HMWF018 | reverse complement strand
ATGCTGGCACTCAAGCGGATGAGCCCGCAGGCGCGCAAGAAGGTGCTGGAGCAGATCAAGCCGCCCAAGGCGAAGTAGCCGCAGCCCCTGCACCCGCCCCAAGCGCACCGACCAACCTGCGCGATGGGCTGGCCCGTGTTCGTGCCAAGAAACAGGAGGCTGCGAATGCCAAAGCTGCCACGCCAAAAGCTGCCCCTGCCACCGCCCCCATTTCCGCAGCCGGACCCGCCGCCGTGGAAGCCGCTGGGCCTGCAGTCACATCCCCGACCCAAGGAGTAGCCCGTGAGCCTTCGCCCACTCAAGCCGTCCAAGCAAGCGCGCAACCAGCGCAAGCAGGAGCAGCGCCAGCCGCAGAGCCCGCAATCGCCAGCACCAGTTCGCCAGCCGCTGTTGGCGCACCAACGGTTCGGGCACTGACCGATGGCACCCCGGCTCAGAACCTTGGAGCGCAAGTTGCGGCAGCGCCTGGCGCGAAAGCTGCGGCGCCTGCAGGCCAGAAAAAATCACTCGACCGAGTGAAGGCCGGCAAGGCCTACTACTTCTCGCAGGCCAAGGCGCAGGCCTTTGTCGATGACAACGGCTTGGGCGACACCCACGAAGTGGTGCAGGACAACAAGCGTTATGTGGTGCGCACCAAATCGGCGGATTCGGACGCTGGCGATGTGCAGCAGTTCGCCCCCGAAACTGGCACGCTGGGCATCCCTCGCGCGGAAATGCCACAGGTGCCCACCCAGTCGCATGGTGGGCTGGTGAAGCACCTGAATGCGCAGGGCATCGATCACGAAACCACGATGGTGGATGCGGCTGAGTTGAAGCCCACGCAGGCTGAGTTCTCGCCATCCAAGGTGGAGCAGGCCAAAGAGGCCGGCGGCGACCGCGCCGTGATCGTGTCGAACGATGGCCACATCATCGACGGCCATCACCAGGCGCTTGCTGCAGCCGAGGAAGGTAAGCCGGTGAAGGCCATCGTGCTGGATGCTCCGGTGGAACAGGCGCTGGAGGCGGTGAAGAACTCTCCCAGTGCACAGGCACAGCCGACAGAGCCTCCAGCACCGGCAAAGCCTGCCAGGAAGCCGCGTGGCGTTCTGGCCAAGAAGGCTGCAGCGGCGGAGGCTGCACGCGTTGCCTACTTCGCCCCTGGGAACATCGTGAAGAGCTACAGGGGCTACGACCGCGTGTTGTCGTATCTGCCTGCTGATGAGGATGGGCGCTGGAGCGTGACGGTGCAGCAAGTGCGTGCCCAAGACGGTAAGTGGATCGATGTCCCAGGCCTGCGTGAGCGGACCCATGCCACACAGCCTGATGCCCGCGATTTGAAGGCCGGGCCTGTGATGAAGGCTCCTGTTGCTGTCGAGCAGTCTATAGCTGGATCTGAACCGGCGGTTCGCTCCGAAGCTCTGTTCAGCCGCACGCCAGAAACCCAGTCCTCCTACGAGGCGCGCATCGACGCGCTGTTTTCTGGAGACAAGCCCCGCATGAAAGGCGCGAGGGTGCTGGACCGATCGGACATGCTGGCCTTCCTGGGGCTGGGTGATGGGCCGGTCAATCTCGCAGAAAGCAAGGTGATCGCAGGGCAGAGCAACCATCCGCACATGACGGCCGCTGTCTGGAAGCAGATTCCTGAGTGGCTGGAGAACCCTGCCTTGGTGTTCGATTCTGACACCGCGCCGGGCCGACTGGTGTTCATCGCTCCAGAGCTGGTGAATGGCAGTCCTGTGCGCATCGTTGTGGAGCCCAACGCCGCAGGCGGAGTAAACGCCCATCTGCTGCTGAATGCCTACGATGCGCAGAACAATGCATTTCGCCGGTGGGAGAGCGACGGGCTGCTGCGCTACGTGGACAGAAACAAGTACGCCCACGTCTCCGGGACGTTCCAGCCGCAATTGACTGGCTTGCCCGGAGATCGTGGGCGCAACCGGATTTTAACCGACAAGCAGTACAACGGCTACCGCCGTGCGAACACGCCGGCGGCCTTACAAGGCCCTGCCACTGAGCCCACCAAACTGAGCAATGCCCGCCTGGTGGCCACCCAGATGCTGGTGGACGAGATCAAGGCCAAGTGGACGCGCTCGCCCGAGATCATCGTGGCCCGCAACATGCAGGACATGCAGATCCCGCAGCTGGTGCGCGATTACGACGCCCAGCTCAAGAGCCAGGGCAGCGACGGTGAGGCCCGCGGATTCATCTACAAGGGCAAGGTGTACCTGCTGGCCGACCAGCTCAATGGCCCCGCCCAGATTGCCGAGGTACTTTTCCACGAGGTGTTGGGCCACTACGGCCTGCGCGGCGCCTTCGGGGATGGCCTGACGCCGGTGCTGCAGCAGATCGGCACCATGCGCCGCGCCCAGGTGCTGGCCAAGGCCCGGGAATACGGCATGGTGCAGAAGGGCCTGAGCGACAGCGACACCTGGGCCGCCATGAGCGCGCGTGACCGGCTTTCCGCCGCCGAGGAAGTACTGGCCGAAATGGCGCAGACCACACCCGAGATCGGGTTTGTGCAGCGGGCCATTGCTGCCATCCGCACCTGGCTGCGCGCAAACGTGCCGGGGTTCAAGGCGCTGGCACTGACGGATGATGAGATCGTGGGCAGCTACATCCTGCCCGCCCGGGGCTATGTGACGCGCTCCGATGAAACCCCGCAGCAGTCGCTGCAGCGGGCGCTGCTGGCGTTCGACCGCAGTGCCGACGGTGATGCCTTGCCAATGTTCAGCCGCTCCGGCATGGCCGACTTGTCCACCAAGGCCCGCGACGAGCTGAACAAGACGTTCGGCGCCCCGGGCAAGCTGTCGTGGTGGCACAAGACCGTGGGCACCATGTTCAACCTGGCCGAGCGCTCTCCCGACTTCAAGCGGGTGTTCGATTCCGCTCAGGGGTTTGTGGATGACGTGAGCTACTACGCCACCGACGCGGCCGAGCTGGCCCCCCGCCTGCTGCCCAAGCTGGAAACCTGGCGCGACATTGCCAAGCGACCCATCACCGCTGCAGACAACGCGGCCGTGGCCAAGCCTGTGTTTGAGGGCACGCTGGACTGGGCGCGCGACGAGTCGGGCAAGCCTGTACGCCTGCAGACCCTGCTTGACGCGGCCGAAAAGCTGACGCCACAGCAGAAGGCCCAGCGCCTGCTGCGCAACAACAAGATCAGCGAGGGAATGCTGAAAGCCTGGCAGGGCCTGCCCCTGGAACAGTATGAAAAGCTGGTGGCCAGTCGGTACGAGTCGCAGATGCTGCAGGCGGGCGTGGTGTGGACCCCAGCCGAGCTGAAATCTCTGTTCAAACTGACCGACGCGCAGGTGGAGCTGTACCAGGAATTCCGCGCAGCGACAGACCGCAGCCTGGACACCATGGCCCGCGCTGACATGCTGCGCTATGGCGGCAAGGACGTGGCCGAGCTGCGCGACATGGTGATGGACGCCAAGGACGCCCAAGACGCAGCGCAGATCCTGCGCAACCACCTGCAGATGCTGGCCAAGGAAAACCCTGACCGTGCCGGTGAAATCGGCCAGCTGTCGAATGGGATGCTCGACCGCGCCGCCCGCGTGCAAGAACTGCAGGAGCAGGGCTATGCACCGCTGTCGCGCTTCGGCCAATACACCGTGGACGTGGTGGATGCCAACGGCGAGCGTCAATACTTCGGCCTGTTCGAGACTGCCCGCGAGGCCAATGTGATGGCCATCAAGATGCGCAAAGAGTTCGGGCAGGACGCGGTGACGCAGGGCACCCTGTCGAACGACGAGTTCAAGCTGCTGGCCGGCATCACGCCCGAGTCGCTGGAGCTGTTCGGCAACATGCTGGGCCTGGAGTCCGATGGCGACCAGGCCAAGGACCAGGCTTTCCAAGAGTACCTGCGCCGCACCAAGACCAACCGCAGCGCCATGCGCCGCCTGATCCACCGCCAGGGCATCGCTGGCTACAGCGAGGACGTGGGCCGCGTGCTGGCCAGCTTCATCTACAGCAACTCCCGTCAGACTTCGGCCGGGCTGCACATGGGTGAATTGGGCGAGGCGATCACCGCAATTCCCAAGCAGCAGGGCGAGCTGAAAGATGCAGCCATTCAGCTGTCGGAGTACGTGAAGAACCCGCAGGAGGAAGCCCAGGCGGTGCGCGGGCTGCTGTTCGCCCAGTATCTGGGTGGCTCG
>NZ_QAIM01000629.1:0-1244 GCF_003061035.1 Acidovorax sp. HMWF018 | reverse complement strand
CGCTCCAGCATGGCGTGCAGCAGCACGTTGCACCCGGCCTCGATGTGCTCGGGTTTCGCGTCCTCGATCTCGTTGTGGCTGATGCCGTCCTTGCAGGGGATGAAGATCATGCCGCTGGGTGCCAGCTTGGCCATGTACACGGCATCGTGCCCCGCGCCGGAGACGGCAGGCATGTGGCTGTAGCCCAGCTTGGCGGCGGCGCGGCCCACGGCCTGCACGCATTCGGGCTGGAAGAGCTGTGCGGGGTAGCTGGACACCATTTCGATGTGGACTTGCACGCCATGCTCCTTGGCCACCTGGTCGGCAAAGGCCTTGACCTCGGCGGCCATGGCGTCCACCAGCGTGTCGGTGCTGTTGCGCAGGTCGATGCTGAACTTGACCCGGCCGGGGATGACGTTGCGGCTGTTGGGGAAGACTTGCACCATGCCCACGGTGCCGCGCCCGTGCGGCGGGTGGCGGTGGGCGGCGGCGACTACGTCTTGCATGATGCGTGTGGCGGCCAGCAGGGCGTCCTTGCGCAGGGCCATGGGTGTGGGGCCGGCGTGGGCTTCCATGCCGGTCACGGTGCAGTCAAACCAGCGGATACCCAGCACGCCGCTGACCACGCCGATGGTCTTGTCGTTGTCTTCCAGCACGGGGCCTTGTTCGATGTGGGTTTCGAAGTAGGCGCCGATGGGGTGGTCGCCGGGCTCCTGGTCTCCGATGTAGCCGATGCGCTCGAGTTCACCCTTCACCGTCTTGCCTTCGGTGTCGGTGGCGGCGTAGGCGTGCTCCAGCGTGAAGGCTTTGGCGAACACGCCGGAGCCCATCATCACGGGCACGAAACGAGATCCTTCTTCGTTGGTCCAGAAGGCGACTTCGATGGGGGCTTCGGTTTCGATTCCGTGGTCGTTGAGCGTGCGCACGACTTCGATGCCAGCCAGCACGCCGTAGTTGCCGTCGAACTTGCCGCCGGTGGGCTGGGTGTCGATGTGGCTGCCGGTCATGATGGGTGGCAGGTTGTTGTTGCGGCCGGGGCGGCGCATGAAGCCGTTGCCGATCTTGTCGATGGTGACGGTCATGCCTGCCTCGCGCGCCCAGCGGGTCACCAAGTCACGGCCCTGCTTGTCCAGGTCGGTGAGGGTGAGGCGGCACACGCCGCCCTTGGGGGTGGCGCCGATCTGCGCCAGCTCCATCAACGATGCCCACAGGCGATCGCCGTTGATGCGCAGGTTCTCGATGTCGGGTTTGACTTTGGTGTCCAT